>NZ_JAUBVE010000013.1:0-120102 GCF_036705715.1 Microcoleus sp. AT3-D2
AATCATAAGTTAGGGTGAATCCGACTTCTAAACTCTAAACCTAAACCCTGCCTACTGTCTAGAACGAAATAGCCCTGTTGTTCCTCCTTGATGGTTTTTTAATTAGTAGTGCTGGTTTTCAGTATAGGAGGACACCGCAGGGCGATCGCATCGACCGCGAGATAGAGGTCGATGCGATCGGAGATAGTTTGAGGCTATATCAAAAGAGTTAAGGAGTTTTTTAAGGGGCGATCGCTCATCTCTTGCAGACGGTTATTCAGCTCTGATATAAGCCCCCAAATATTCCAGTTGATTTATCATTTCCTCTGCTGACTTAGCCGCCATTAAATTCAAGATTCCCCGCCACTGAGCGCCTACTGAGTAACTTTGTCTAGGTACAACAATAATTCCTGAATGAGTTCTTTTTTGTTCAGCAAAAGTTCTGTGCAAACGGCAGAAATCTCCCATGTTAGAACTGTAAATGACGCGCCCTTGCTTAGTTGCCCAGATTAGCTGCTCCTCATCTGAAGAGCTAAGTTTGTTCGCGTCTGAGGTAGTCATCACCTCTACAGCAGAATTACGCAAAGATTCTACCAACGAAAGGTTACCAGAATCTTCATCAATATAGAGACGAATTTGACTCACGATAACTTACCTGCCATGTATTCAGCTTCCCAATACTTGCACTCTTCGTAGTACGCTGCTATCTCCGCCTCAACTTCATCTTTATTAGCGTGATAATAAGCCAAGCCTGCATAAATTTGTGCTAACGTCAAATGCGGAAATTCTTCAGCAATTTTTTCAGGAGTCATTCCTGTTTTGTAGTCAATTGCTATGCTCCGAACGGACATTCTTGTACCTGCGATGCGGGGGAGGCCACCGCAAGTTCCCGGCGTGCTGACAATTAGCGTTCCTATATCAACGGCAGTTGTCATATTTACCTCGATTGAGTTAAGTTTATTCTATTGTAACTAAACTTTTTATTCATCTCTTATATAAGTCCCAAGATACTCCAGTTGGTCGATCATTTCCTCTCCTGACTTAGCGGCAATCAAATTCAAAAGTCCCCGCAACTGTGCGCCCACCGAGTACCGCTGCTGTTGTGCCAGAATGATTCCAGTATGACTTCTCTCTTCTGCAATACAGATATTGTGTAAACGGCTGAAATCTCTCCTATTAAAACTGTAAACGACTCGCCCTTGCTCTGTTGCCCAAATGAGCTGTTCTTCATCTGAAAAACTCAGCCTGTTAGCCTCCGAGGTTGTTATCACATCTACACCCGAATTTCGCAGAGCTAAGATTAGAGTTTGTTCCTGAATATCCTCATCAAGATATAAACGAATCTTACTCACGATAGCTTACCTGCCATAGAGTCTGCTTCCAAGCGCTCCCACTCAGCATTTTCTGCTGCTATCTCCGCGTCAATTTGCTTTTTGTTCGCATAATAGTAAGCTAAGGCTGCATAAACCTGTGCTAAATTCAAGTGCGTTCTCTTTTGAACAATTACTTCAGGAGTCCATCCCCCATTAAAATCAATAGCAATGTTCTCTACCGTAATTCTAGTTCCTGCAATTCGTGGGCGGCCGCCGCAAGTTCCGGGCGTGCGGACAATTAGCGTTCCTATATCAACGGCAGTTGTCATATTTACCTCGATTGAGTTAACTTTATTCTATTGTAACGCAGCTTCATTTCTACCCGATCGCACTTTCGCAACATTAACCAATGCCATTAGCACCCCTGTTTCCTGTCGTTCATCCCATTCTCAAATCGGCTTTTCCCAGATGTCTGTGGACGGGAGATATCAACAGCCGAGAAATTGCCCTCACATTTGACGACGGGCCGCACCGTCAGCACACACCTCAACTGTTAAAAATTTTAGATAAATACGACATCAAAGCTAGTTTTTTCTGGCTAGGTTTTTGCGTGGACAGGCATCCAGAAACGGCTAAAGAAGTGTGCGATCGCGGACACTGGATCGGTCTCCACGGCTATCAGCATATATCGTTTCCCAAACTAAAAACCCACGAACTAAAACAAAGTTTAGAAGACACGCAAAAAGCAATTGCCAAAGCTTGCGATTTAGACCCAAAATTAATCCTGGACGTGCGCCCGCCCAATGGCATTTTTACGCCGCGAACCTTAGAATTATTGCAACAGTGGGAATATCGCCCTGTAATGTGGAGTGTTGTCCCGGAAGATTGGGTGCGGCCGGGGGTGAGGAAAGTTATTAGTCGCATCGTGCAGCAAACGGAAAACGGATCAATTATTGTACTGCACGATGGCTATTGCGGCGGTGAAGATGTGGCAGCTTCTGCGGATAAAATAATTCCATTGCTTTTGTATAAAGGTTACAAATTTGTGACAGTCGATCGACTGTGGGAACAAGTTTCTGCCTGATTGTGTCACTGCAATCCCAAGCGCAGTAATCGCCAAGATTTGAAATTGCTTTGCAATCCTCGGAATCACTGCGCGGCTGTGAAGGCGCAAGTCATGAGTATGTTAAGAGAAACAGGTTAAAATGCCTGGTATTCCATAAAATTTGCTTCGGTTTCGATCGCCAATTTGTAAGTAGAGGAGTCTGTTCTATGATTCGATCGCACAGATGGCAAGCTATCATCGGTTTACTGGTAGCCCTGGGGATAATCATCGGGAATTTAGTGTTTCCGGGTATGAATGTACCCCCGGCATTTGCTCAAACCAAATTTAAGGATGTTAACGACCATTGGGCGCAAGGTTGCATTGAGGAGTTAGCACAGAAAAAAATCATCAGTGGCTACTACGAAGACGGCACTTTTCGCCCGAATCGCCCCGTCAGCCGCGCTGAGTTTGCGGCGATGGTTCGCATGGCTTTTCCCGATGCCAAAACCGTCCGAGCTCCGATCGACTTTGCAGATATTCCTACAAATTACTGGGGTTTTAAAGCAATTCGAGAAGCTTATCAGACGGGTTTTATGTCTGGATACAGTGGCAGTATCTTTAACCCGACTTTGAATATTACCCGCTGGCAGGCTTTGGTAGCTTTAACCAGCGGCTTGAAATATACACCTACGGGCTCGGCGGCTGAGATTTTGGATGCGACTTTTGAAGATGCGCCGGACATTCCCGAACTGGCAAGAAGTGCGATCGCCGCTGCCACAGAAAAACAACTTGTGGTGAATTATCCGGCTGTTAAACAGCTAGAACCTACTCGGAATGCTACTCGCGCCGAAGTCGCAAGTTTTTTCTGTCAGGCGATCGCCAAACCCGGTCAAACTGCCTTAATTCCTGGGCAATATATTGCCCAAGTTCCGGCGAATATCGGCCCGCCGAGAACAACAGAAATCTCGGAAGCGGGGAAAGTTCGGGCGGAAGTTTCTTTCGTAAAAGAAGCAGAAAATGCTAAAAATCTCCGCATCAGAATTATCCGCGACGGTAAAAGTTTATTAGAAGAACCAGTGCTGATTCCGACTCGTTCTCTAGTAGATAATCCAGACAAAAGAGCCAGCGAAGACATATCAGAAGGACGTTTTTTATCACTACGAATCCGTGATTTGGACGGCGACAAAGAACCGGAAGTGCTGGCAGATTTAGTGTCAACCAAAAGCGGCGTCCGCTGCTGCAATTATTCGTTTATTTACCGCTACGACTCTGGAGCTAACAAATACAGTCACATCAAGCATTTCTGGGGCAATGTGAGTTACGAAATTGTCGATTTGGGCAAAAATGATATCCCAGAGTTTAAAAGTCAGGACGGCAGATTTTCCGAGGCTTTTACCAATTACGCTGATTCTCGCTTTCCGCTGCAAATTTGGCAGTACCGCCAAGGTAAAATGCAAGATGTTAGCAAACAGTATCCGGTGGAAATATACACGAATTCTGCTGAGCTTTGGCTGGAATCTAACAAGCGTCTGAGTGAAGATGGGGAGGTGAAAGGGGTGTTGGCGGCCTTCATGGCGAACAAGTATGTCATGGGTCAGGAGGCGGAAGGTTGGCAGTTGTTGGAAAGAGTTTATCAAGGACGCGATCGCACTCAATTCTTTGGGAAGTTGCGGGAGTTTTTGGTAAGTACGGGTTATGCTAGTAAGTAGATTTTCAGGTTTTTAACTGCAGATTAAAGCGGATTAACGCTAATAATATCTGTAGGGGCGGGTTTTACGAATAATATCTAATTCCTACTAACAATATTACTAAACCCGCCCCCATACAAAAGATAACCCAAGTCAACTATTCATCAAATTTATCCTCACATATTAATTTGTTTAAATAAACTAAATTACTAACAACTTGTCAAGAAATACCAAAAATTGTTGCTTTTTGAAGCGCCAAGCTAAAATAAATATAAAATATCAGACCTTAAATCACTTAAAATGGTATATCCACCTGCACCTTGGAGTCTGCAAGGTTATGCTGTTCAGACTTTACAATTGGTAGATGTGGCACGAGTGCGCCCCTTGGTTCCCTCTGAGTTAGAAATTGTCTCTATATTGCCCGGAAAAACCCTAGGTGGCATTTATATATCCTCCTACGGGTTGGGTTCGGTGATGGAGTACAATGAGTTAATTGTAGTTAGCGCGATCGCCAATTATACAGGAAAATGGGGCGCTTGGATTTCCCATATTTACGTAGACAATCCTAACTCGGTAGCCGGCGGGCGGGAAATTTGGGGACTTCCTAAAGAATTAGCTACATTTAGTTGGGAAGGCAGCGATTCGGTAAAGGCAGCACCGCTAGGCTACCGCGTCACAGTTAGCCAAGGAAACCGTCAACTGTGCAGTCTCAATTACAGCAAGCAAACTTTAGCTTTACCGCTGCCTTTTAGCGGAAATGTTTTTAGCACTGAAAGCAGCAATTTGCTGTTGTTTAAAGGAGTATTACAGTCTCGCATCGGTTTGATTAAAGGCGAATTAGAAGTGGCAGAAGAAAGTCCTTTTGCCAGTTTAAACTTAGGCCAGCCCTTGCTAACTTTTGGCTCCGAAGATATGCGTTTAACAGTCGCTGCGCCGCAAGTTGTGGGAAACAGATCCCTTGAATTCAGTTATTAGCTGTAAAGCGCGGGTATTCGCCGTAAACCTAAAAAAACAGAACAGCCAGAAACCCGGTTTCTTGAAAAAGCCTGGTTTCTGGCACGGCGTATTAGTTTGAGTTGCTTACTAATCTTTTTGAGGACTTACGCATCAAACGGCTAAAAACCCGGTTTCTTCTTAGATGCCTCGTTGCTGCACCCAATATTCTCCTAAAAACCGGGTTTTTTTTCGTAAGTCCTATTTTTAAATGCCAGCGCCCGGAGCGGCTTCAGCACCCATTTCTAAAATTGTACCGCGAAGGAAATCAATTTGCTGCTGGAAATCCATGCCCTCAATCTTTCCTAATAAAGCTTTTCCTGCGTCTGGAAGTTGATAGTCTGGAGGCACAGGAATAATAGTTCCTTCGTCCATTCCTACCGCTAGGAAATACCAAAAAGCCAGCTTGGTTTCAGGACTCATCGAGCCGTACATCCGGCTGATTTCAGTATTGGCTTTTGAGGCAATGTCCCGCATTACTTGTAGTTGTTCTTGGTGGGGCAGAGGCTTGACTTGCTCGAACAAACCCTGAGCGATGTCGGAACCGGAAGCACCGGGAGCCGCTGGCGTTATTGACTTGCCCATTTGGGTGTAAACAAACCACAGCAAACCTAATTGGTCGTCAACACTCAACTTCTTAATATCTGCTTTTCCTTGGTCGTAAGCACTGGTAGTAGTAAAGGTCATTCAAGCCTCCAAAATAATATGTATTGCTCAGCTTTCTTATTTGTGAGAAAACTTTTGTTTGCTACTTAAGTTAAAGTACCTAATAAATAGTGATGCTAGAATCTTGCTTAAGACAGAGATGATCTCGGACATAAGTTCGGGGAGTAAATTCACCAAAAGTGGGAGAATTTGCAACCAAAGGATGAGGAAAATTTGACAATATTGCTGTTAGCGGAGCTCATGATTAGCATTGTTTAGCCGATCGACGATCGCCTATAATCGCAACATACCTGTATTGAGGTGGCTGTTAAGTCATCGCAACTGCAAAATGCTTCACCATACCGGAATATCATCGCTTGACAGAACAGGGGTTCTTTGGTGAGGACGATCGAGTTGAGCTAATCAAGGGTGAACTTGTCAACCGGGCTGCTAAAGGTACCGCTCACTTTGAATTATAAAAAACTTTGATATCATTCCAAAGGAAATAGGCTGGCAAACGGCCAGCCTAGAATCAGGAGAACTTTATTTCAAACTCGTTGAAAATCTAGCTAAACAAACCCGAAATCCCGTTGACTGCTATTGCTCCAGCCAAAGCGGAAACAACCACAGAAGTCAGAGCCGTACCGAACAGCCACCAAGCTGCGGCTGCTGCCGCTTCACGTGCATCTTCTGCTTGCTGCTTGGTCTTTTTCTTGAGTTCTTTGATGCGTTTTTTGGCTTCAGATTGCAGGCGTTCCGAGCGCAATAAAACGCTGTCCCGTGCTCCTTCCATTTGGTCAACAATTCGGTGAGCGTCAGTCTCGGAAATATCGGAACGAGAACTCAGCAGAGCAACTAAAGTATCGCGATCGAACTCACCTAAACGCTCTTTAATCGCGTCAAATCCTGCCTGCGGGTCATCAAACACTTTGCGTAAGTCCCGCTTGATTCCCTCGTAGTTGAGCTCTGGTCGCTCCAGCGAATTGAGGTAATCCCGAATTTTTCCGAAAATACCGTCAATTGTTGACTGGAACTTGTCCTGAACCATTTGAACTTGTTCGACAATTTGGTTGCGGACAGATTCAATTTGGTCGGCAATTCTGTTAGCTTCATCGAACGAGATGTCTTCCCGCTGCGACAACAATGCTACCAGAGTCGATCGATCGAAGTGCTTCAGGCGATCGCCCAAACTTTGCATCCCCATTCCCGGCTCGCTAAACAGCAACTGCAAATCCCGTTTGATGCTTTCAGGATTGAGTTCTTCCTTGTCCGTATTCCGCAAGTAATTTTCCAAACTTCCTTGGAAATCCCGGACTGTTTTTTGAGCGCGAGAGGCCAAGCGGCGGGGCGATTTCACGATGCTGCGAATCGAATCTTGCACGCGATCGATCGCCCGATTGATCTGTTCTTCGCTCAAATCTTCCCGCTGCGACAGCAACTTGACTAAAGTTTCGCGATCGACCTGAGAAAGTCTTTCCCGAAGTGCCAAAGTACCCTCTTTCGGATTTTCAAACAATTTACTCAAATCCCGACTGATACCTTCAGGATCGAGCTCTTCGAGGTTTGTATTCCGTAGGTACTCGCCAATTTTTGCAGTAACTTCCTCGTACTGTTGCTTCGCTCTATCTGCAACTATTTGCGGCGCGTGGATAATGTTGTCGCGCACAGATTCAATCCGGTCGATCGCCTGATTGATCTGTTCTTCGCTAAGGTCTTGGCGCTGTGACAGCAACTGCACCAGCGTATCGCGGTCGAATTGAGATAAGCGTTCTCTCAGCGCTTGGAATCCGGCTTCCGGGTCGTTTAACAGCGTTTGAAACTCGCGCTCGATCGCTTCAGGATTGAGTTCTTCCTTATTAGTATTGCGGAGATATTCTTCTACCTTTTGCCGCAATTCTTGCGCTTTCGACTGCGCTTGCTCTTGCAATTCTTGAGCTTTAGAAATCACCCGATCGCGCGAACTTTCGAGCCGCCCGATTAACTGATCGGCTTCCTCTGGACTGAAATCTTCCCGCTGACCCAGCAACTGCACCAAAGTATCGCGATTAAACTGCGAAAGGCGATCGCGCAAAGCCTCAAAACCAGCATCCCGATCTTCCAAAAGCGCTTGGAAATCCCGCTCGATACCTTCAGGATTCAATTCCTCCTTACCGGTCGATCGCAAATAATTCTCAATCCGGCTCCGCAAATCTTGAGACTTTTCTTCACCAGCAGCAGCTTGCACAATTTCCAACACTTCTTGTCGGACACCTTCAAGCTGTTCGGCAATTTCCGTCACCTGTTCAGGAGCAAACCCCTCGCGGCGGCCCAGAATCCCTACAAAATAATCGGGATTAAATAGCTCTAACTGGCGCAAAACTGCCCCCGGAGAAGCTTCCGGGTCGTAAATCACATCCCTAAATTCCTGCTTGATTGTCTCCCGGTTGAGATGCCACGGTTGGGCATTCATCAAGTAGTTTTCCACATCAGCCTTAGCTGTATTGAAAGGGAGTGCAGGCACTTTATCGCCCACCTGAGAAGCAAAAGATTTAGCTTTTTGAGTCCCTTGTGCTGTCAGTTGTTGTAACTGGCCAGAGATTTTTTCAACATCCAAATCCGACAAATCAGTCCGCGACAAAACAGTGCCGACAAGAGCTTCGACACCCAACTGCATCGCTCGGTTCATGCCGCCTGAGCCGGATTTTGATTTGTTTTCCCTACTTTCCAGAATTTGAGACAGCTTGGCGTTGAGTTCGTCAGACTTCAACAAATCGGGAGCCGCAAACTTGAGAAAATCAACCAACTCTAAATTCGGGTCTTTATGCTCTTGCTGCTTGCCGAAAGTTTGCTTCCAAACGCCTTCGAGTTGGTCAGCAATTTGATTTATTTCCTCTTGAGAAAAGTCGGTGCGACTCTTAACTAAATCGACAAAAGTCTGGCGGTTAACATTCTTCAGCACGTCGCTTCCCGCAAAAGATTTGATATCTGCATCGCCCAGCAACTTTTCAAATTGACCGCGAATTTCCTTAACATCTAGTTTCGGTAACTGCAAAGAACCCACATAATCTTGCAGTGTTTCGCGAATGCTCTCCGGGTCTACAGCCGAACTCAACTCGCGGCGGACAGCGGCAACAGATGCCTCTACAGTGTTGACCATTTGGTCGCTGGCCATCTTGCCACCGATCGCTGCACCCGCAGTACCCATGACGCCTTGAACGCCCGAAAAAGCAGTTTTTATCAAGGAACCTATCATAGAACCGACGGCGCTAGAACCGAGCCACACCAGGGTTAAAAAGTACGCAGCCCAGATGACCACACCAATAATTGCCGCTCCGTCTACGCTGGCAATTGAAGTTAGTTTGACTGCCAGAAAACAAGCCAAAAATAAAGCCAGGTTAACTGTGACTAAAACCCAACCCCCGACTAAACCTTCGATTTTCCGAACTTTACGGCCTAAACTTTCGGACTCATCATCATCGTCATCGTCGGGTAAAGCCTCGTCCCAATTTGAAATTTTGGCGGCGATCGAGAAATTTGTTAACAGGAATTGGAACCCGAAAGCCATAATGACTCCGGCGATTAATGCAACGAAAAACTGCGGGCTTAAAAACATCAGCCCTCCGATATCGGGGTGGTCAAATGGCACATCTATTTCTACTGGCATTTGGGCAATATTGAATTTGGGACTGTACAGCGACATTAATAATTCGCTTTCAAACATAATTTACCTCCTAACTTTTTATGCCTAACTCGGCATAGCGAAAATTGTCCCCAACTTTTTTATAGGGGATTTTGTAATCTTTAGATGATGGTTTGTTTTGGTTGGGCTTTATCTTACGGAAGGCCTTATTAGTGAAATTGGGATGAGTAGTAAATCAGTTCTCTAGTGATCTCATCCTTACTACTTATTATGCTTGTGGAAGCTAAAAAATAAATCCGTCTAAAGTCAGAAATCAGTCTTTCTGAGACTGATAGCAGCCGAGTCCGCCAAAAGTTTTAAGTTCAAGGTGGGGGCGCTCCCCACCAATTCTCAATAGTAGTAAAGTGTGATGTGCTGCACTCTACATATCGTAGAGTGCGCTACCTAGTTGAGGATTCCGTTTGATTTTTAGGTTCAAAATGCGCTAGTAATTGCGATCATTCGATCTGCACTATCGTTTGCGTGCGATCGATGTTTTCTAAATCTAATTGCAGGCAATTCAACAAACATGATATCGGGTGCGCCCTAGCGTACCCTACGGATTTTTGCCGCAGCATTTACCCTCACAGTTGCGAATGCTGCGAATACATCCGTACTCCTCGAAACGTTGACTGTGTTTGCGAACAGTAGGATAGGCGAGTAAATATAAGGGAATTCCGATTATTTTGTAAAGCAATCGACCAGCAGCATGAACAATATCCCAAATTTCGCTTAAATTAGGTTCTTGAACAAATTCTCCTATTTCATCTTTTAAGGCAAGCCACTGAGATTGCACAGTAGGAGAGTGACAATTATCAAATACTGCCATACCTTTTTCGTAGTTTTGCCAAACTTTATTCATATATTTAATCAAATCAGGCTTAGTTCTGATAATATCAGAAGTTAATCTGAGATTACAATCATCCAGTATTTTAAGGAAATCAGCCATGCGACTCTCTCAAATGCTTTTTGTTACCCTGCGCGAAGACCCGGCAGAAGCAGAAATTCCTAGCCACAAACTATTACTCCGTGCCGGATACATCCGGCGCATCGGTAGCGGCATTTACGCTTATCTACCTTTAATGTGGCGAGTTCTCAAAAAAGTATCTCAAATTGTGCGCGAAGAAATGGACGCTACCGGCGCTCAAGAATGTCTCCTCCCGCAATTGCAACCAGCCGATTTGTGGCGGGAATCCGGCCGCTGGGATACCTATACTCAAGCTGAAGGTATTATGTTTTCCATGACAGACAGGCAGCAGCGAGAATTGGGACTGGGCCCAACTCACGAAGAAGTAATTACTACAATTGCTAAAGATATGATTCGTTCCTATCGGCAATTGCCTGTACATCTTTATCAAATCCAAACTAAGTTCCGCGATGAAATTCGCCCGCGTTTTGGGTTGATGCGGGGTCGCGAATTCATTATGAAAGATGGCTATTCTTTCCACACAAACGAAGAAAGTTTGAAAAAAACTTATCAGGATATGGCTCAAGCTTATAGCAATATGCTGCGCCGATCGGGCTTGCAATTCCGAGCAGTAGATGCTGATTCTGGAGCCATTGGCGGTTCTGGTTCTCAAGAGTTTATGGTGCTGGCTGAAGCGGGAGAAGATGAAGTTCTTTATACTGAAGATGGTCAGTATGCAGCTAATGTGGAAAAGGCTGTATCGATGCCTGCTGATGTGGAACAGTCGCCATTTGCAACTTTTGAAAAGCGGGAAACGCCGGGAACTGAAACAATTGATAAACTTTGCAAATTTTTGAAATGTTCTCCGACGCAAGTTGTCAAAAATGTGCTTTACCAAGCTGTTTACGACAATGGGATCACAGTCTTGGTATTGGTAAGCATTCGCGGCGACCAAGATGTGAATCAGGTAAAGTTGCTGAATGAGTTGACGAAGTTAGCGGGCAATTATCAAGCTAAAACTGTTTTATTTTTGACTGTTCCCGATGCGGAAGCTCAGCGGAAATGGGCGGCTAAATCTTTACCTCTCGGTTATATGGCTCCCGATGTTGCTGATGATTATATCGCTGGCAGCAAGGAGGTAAACTCTAAGTTTTTGCGTTTGGTCGATCGCACTGCAGTTGACCTGACAAACTTTGTCACCGGTTCAAACGAATCAGGATACCACGTTGTCGGGGCTAATTGGGATAAAGAATTTCCTCTACCAGCAACGGTTGTGGGTGTCAGAACAGCCAAAAAGGGCGATCGGGCAGTGCACAACCCCGAACAAACCTTGCAAAGCGCCAGAGGCATCGAAGTCGGCCACATCTTCCAATTAGGAACCAAATACTCCCAAGCAATGGGCGCCACCTACACCAGCGAACAAGGCGAAGAAATGCCCTTTGTGATGGGCTGCTACGGCGTCGGCGTGTCGCGGCTAGCTCAATCGGCCGTAGAACAATCCTACGACAAAGACGGGATAATTTGGCCAGTGGCGATCGCCCCGTATCACGCCATCATTAGCATCCCCAATATTTCCGACTCCCAACAAGTAGAAGTCGCCGAAAAACTATATGCAGAACTCAACCAATCTGGCATTGAAACGTTACTAGATGACCGCGACGAACGAGCCGGAGTTAAATTCAAAGATGCTGATTTGATCGGCATTCCCTATCGGATTGTTCCGGGTCGTTCGCTGAAATCAGGCAAAGTTGAAGTCGTGGAAAGAGCAACTCACAAATCACAGGAAATTCTCATTGATGAAGTAAATTCTACGTTGAAACAGTGGATTGAAGCCGCCATCAACTAAGCCTTTATCATTGGTAAGGTGCGCGACCGCGCACCTACATTTAGGCTCGCAATGTGCGCGGTGTAAACCCTACATTAGCTCCCCTCTTTCTCTTCCTTCTTCCCTCTTCCTGACATCCGTTACATCCGTTACATCCCGTATATTGCTCGTTGCCGAACTTCCCTCTTTCTTCTGATGTGAAATTCCCTAAAACTTAACACTCGATATGAATCTGAACCTAAATCAGTTTCTTCGATTCCCTCAATCCCGAATTGGGCGGTACTTAGTTCAAGTAACTATTGTTGCTGTCGCTTACGCCGTGGGGGCGAGGCTAGCAATTTCAATTCAAGGCGTTAGTCCCTTCGCTTCCTCGGTGTGGCCACCGGCAGGAATTGCCCAAGCTGGACTTTTATTGTTTGGGAGTAAAGTCTGGCCTGCCATAGTTTTGGGTACATTTTTGCTCAATTTGGTTAACCCAAGTGAACAGATATTTGCACTTTGGTTGGGAGGAAACGCCGGGGCAATTCTGCAAGCTGTTTTTGCCGTAACTGTCCTGGGCTGGTTCCGGTTTCGTCCCTCTATCGAGCGCTTGAAAGATGTAATTAATTTAATCTTGTTTGGCGGTCTAATTTCTACTCAAATCAGTTGCACTATTGGCGCGTTTTCTCTATATTTAGCTGGCAAAATAGAGTGGAGTGAATATTGGTCGGCTAGATGGAATTGGTGGTTAGGAGACACAATGGGAGTTTTAATTTTCACTCCCTTACTTCTAATATTTCTTCGTCCTCAAGGAACCACATATCATTTAAAAATAGAAACAGAAACCGAGAAAAATTATTTAATTGAGCGAGGATTATGGTTAATATTATTAATCGGAGTGAGCTGGCTAGTTTTTGAGTCGAAATATGAAGATTCTATTTCTCGTTATCCCCTCGAATATTTGCCGTTTCCTTTGATCATGTGGGCTGCGCTTCAATTCGGTCAGCGAGCCGCTGTCCTAGCATCATTTATTGTCTCAATCATCGCAATTTTGGGCAGTTCTCATGAAGGGGGACCCTTCACAGCCAAAGCCGACAATATTAATCAGGCTATCTTATTTTTGCAAGCTTTTATGGGTGTAATTACGATTACCTCGCTGCTATTGGCAGCGACAGTAGCTGAACGCACATCAGCAGAGCATTCTCTGCGGGAGAGCGAAATTAAATATCGAGAATTGGTGGAAAATGCTAACAGTATTATTCTGAAACTGGACGCTGATGGCAATATTACTTTTTTTAACGAATTTGCCGAAAAATTCTTTGGTTACAAGGAAGAAGAAATTTTGGGAAAAAATGCCTTGGGAACCATTATTCCACCGACGGACTGTGAAGGAAATAACTTAGAGTTGGTTTATAGTCAAATTTTACACAATCCCGATCGCTTTACCAGCTATGAAAATGAAAACATGAGGCGCAGTGGCGATCGCGTTTGGGTATCTTGGGCAAATAAACCGTTGGTTGATACAGCGGGAAAACTTTTGGGCATCCTCTGCATCGGGACAGATATCACCGATCGCCGCAAAGCTGAAATAGCGCTGCAAAAGCTGAATGAAAAGCTGGAAATCCGAGTGGAAGAGCGGACAAATGCCCTGAGACAAAGCGAACTTCAGCTACAGAAACAGAAATCGGCATTAATTGATTTAGCCAAAAATAAAGCGCTGAATCAAGGCGACTTAACAAAGGCGCTTCAAGAAATAACTGAAACTGCTAGCCGTACTCTGGAAGTTGCGCGATCGAGCATCTGGCTGTACGATCGCACTAAATCCAAGATGGAGTGCCGAGATTTGTTCGATCGCACTCTCAACCAGCACTCATACGGTTTGGAATTAGCAGCAGCAGACTATCCTGTCTATTTTCAAGCACTGCGAGAAGAACGCGCAATTGCTGCCTTTGACGCGCAAAACGATTTTAGAACTAAAGAATTTGCGGAATCTTACCTAATTCCCTTGGGCATCACTTCTATGCTAGATACGCCGATTCAAATAGGCGGAGAAACAGCAGGAGTTTTCTGTTTAGAACACGTAGGAATGCCCCGCTTTTGGACGATTGAAGAACAAAGTTTTGCTGTTTCTCTAGCCGACTCTGTAACTTTCGCAATGGAAGCGCGAGAACGGCAGCGGGCTGAAGAAGCGCTGCGGCAAGCTGAAGAAAAATACCGCAGCATTTTTGAAAATGCGATCGTCGGCATTTTTCAAACTACCCCAGATGGGCAATATCTCAGCGCCAATCCTGCTTTGCTTCGCATTTACGGTTACAGTTCACGCGAGGAATTGGTCGGCACATTAACTGATATTAGCCAACAGCTTTATGTTGACTCCGAACGCCGGGCAGAAATTGTCCGCTTAATAGAAGAACAAGGCAAAGTATCGGATTTTGAATCTCAAATTTACCGCCGAGATGGCAGCATAATTTGGATTTCGGAAAATACTTATACAGTGCGCGATTCCTACGGAAATTTGCTTTATTACGAAGGTACTGTTCAAGACATCACAACTCGTAAACAAGCTGAGGCAGCTTTGCGCTTAGAACAAGAAAAATCTGATCGTCTCCTACTCAACGTTTTACCGCAACCCATCGCCGACAGATTAAAACAAGACCAAAGCATCATCGCCGATACTTTTGCCGAAGTCACAGTATTATTTGCAGATATCGTCGGTTTTACCCAAATTAGTTCCCAAATTTCTCCGCCCCAATTAGTGTCGTTGCTTAACGACATTTTTTCGACATTCGATCGCTTAGCAGAAAAGCACGGATTAGAAAAAATTAAGACGATTGGCGACGCTTACATGGTAGTTGGAGGGCTGCCCATGCCCCGCAGCGATCATGCAGAGGCGATCGCCCAAATGGCGATCGATATGCAGCAGGCAATTACTAACTTTAGCCATACCCACAATCAAGATTTTAGCATCAGAATTGGCATTAACACCGGCCCGGTTGTCGCCGGAGTAATCGGTATTAAAAAATTTATTTACGATTTATGGGGAGACACCGTTAATACCGCTTCCCGCATGGAATCCCACGGCAAGCCGGGGTGCATTCAAGTCACGTCTGCAATTTATGATATATTGCAGGACAAGTATGTATTTGAAAGTCGCGGCGCGATCGAAGTTAAAGGCAAAGGCCAGATGAACACTTATTTTCTGATAGGAATCAAGTTATAGCATCAGAAATAATGAAGAAGGAAGAAGCAATATAAGAAGTCATATTTCAGAATCAATAATTTCCTAATCTTCGGGCGCGGTTGCTATAGTTAGTTAAAAATATAACACTCAGTATGATTTCCCCAAAAAATCAGTTTCTGCGATTTCTTCAATCTAGAAATTGGCAATACTTAGCAAAAGTAGCTGCTCTTGCTTTTGTTTACGCTTTGGGAGCAACAATAGCAATTTCAATCCCAGGCGTAAATAAATTAGCTACCTGTGTCTGGCCGCCCGCAGGAATTGCACAAGCTGCAATTTTATTATTTGGTCGCCGCATTTGGCCGGGAATAGCTTTAGGCGTGGTTTTTTACGAGACTATTAACCTTAAGGTATCTTTAACACTTGCAGCACTTAGTGCCTTTTGCGCTTGTTTACAAGCTTTATGCGCCTTTACTTTGCTGCAACAGCTAAAGTTTCGCCCCTCACTTGCTCGGCTGATCGATGTAGTCAATTTAATTTTTTGCGGTGCTGTAGTTGCCACTCAAATCAACTGCACTCTCGGCACGCTGCGCCTCTGTGTAACTGGTTTAGTTGACTGGAGCGAATATTGGCACATTCGATGGAATTGGTATCTCGGAGATACATTAGGAGTTTTAATTTTTACTCCCCTGCTGTTGATTATATACAATCACAAACCAGCGCCCAGCCCTTCACAAAATACAGGTTATCAAACAATTGTAAATCGAATCGGTGCTGCAATAGGCCTGGTGTTATTAGTAAGCGTCAGTTGGCTAGTATACAACTCAAAAAGTGAAAGTAATCTCTCCGGTTATCCCCTCGAATACTTGCCATTTCCCTTAGTAATTTGGGCAACCATTCAATTCGGCCGGGGCGGGGCGGTTTTAGCATCTTTCATTGTATCCAGTATCGCCATTTGGGGAGGTTCTCAGGGAGGCGGCCCCTTCATTGCCAAAGCGGAAAATATCAATCAGGCAATCTTATTTTTGCAGGCTTTTATGAGCGTAATTGTAATTACTTCGCTGTTATTGGCCGCCACAGTAGCGGAACGCACCTCAGCAGAGGATTCGCTGCGCCAAAGCGAAATTAAGTATCGGGAATTAGTGGAAAATGCTAACAGCATTATTTTAAAACTAGATACGGAAGGAAATATTACCTTTTTTAACGAATTTGCACAGAAGTTTTTTGGTTACGAGGAAAAAGAGATAATTGGCAAAAACGCCGTGGGAACAATTATTCCCCAGACAGATACAACAGGAAATGACTTGGCAGCAAAGTTGAGAGATATTTTGCAAAACCCAGAACAATACACGCGAAATGAAAATGAAAGTATCCGGCGTAACGGCGATCGCGTTTGGGTATCCTGGGCAAATAAACCGCTGTTTGACGCAGCAGGAAAGTTCGCGGGAATGCTGGCAATCGGTACGGATATCACAGACCGCAGGCGGGCTGAAATGGCGCTTTACAAGCTGAATGAAGAGTTAGAATTTAGAGTAAAAGAACGAACTAATGCTCTGAATGATACTTTAAGTGCACTGCGAGTTCAACAGGAACAATCAGAACGCTTGTTGTTGAATATTTTGCCGGAAGAAATAGCAAATCGTTTGAAGCGGGGAGACAGTACGATCGCAGATACTTTTGCTGACGTTACTGTCTTGTTTGCGGACATAGTAGGCTTTACTCAATTGAGCTCGCGAGTTTCTCCAACGCAATTAGTAGCCTTGCTGAATGACATCTTTTCGACATTTGACAACCTAGCAGAAAGGCACGGTTTGGAAAAAATTAAGACGATTGGCGACGCTTACATGGTAGTAGGAGGGCTGCCAATTCCTCGCCCGGATCACGCAGAAGCGATCGCACAAATGGCCCTCGATATGCAGGAGGCAATTACTGACTTCAGCCATACCCACAATCAAGATTTAAGCATCAGAATCGGCATCAATAGCGGCCCGGTTGTTGCCGGAGTCATCGGTATTAAAAAATTTATTTACGATTTGTGGGGAGACACCGTTAACACTGCTTCCCGCATGGAATCTCACGGCAAGCCAGGGAGTATTCAGGTAACAGAAACAACTTATCAGCAATTGCGAGAAAAGTATTTCTTTGAAAACCGCGGCCTTATCGAAGTTAAAGGCAAAGGCCAGATGACTACTTATTTACTGCAATGCCGAAAATAGCTTTAGTAAAGGTTTTTATCTAAAAATAAGGGCGATCGCACTCTCAAATGTGCGATCGCCCTCATTTTAATTTAGCCAAGTTTTTTAAAGCTTGTACAGGTTAATTCCAGCTTCCTTCGCCATTATTTCCAAACCCTTGTGTTCCAAGGTTTTAATCGCCTTTGTAGAAAGGTGCAATTTTACCCAGCGCTTCTCCTGCGGCCACCAAACCCGCTTCCACTGCAAATTTGCCTCTTGCAATTTGTGAGTGCGGTGGTGTGAGTGAGAAACTGCAAAACCGTTATTCGCCTTCTTCCCCGTTAGCTGACATTTCCGTGACATACTTCCCTCCAGATTACCGTTTTTTGCGTGCAGCCTTTTATTATAGCCCAAGCAAGAAGGAAGAAAGAAGAAGGAAGAAGGCTTGACTTATCCCTTTACCCATAGAAATAGACTCTTGCTCCCCCCCTTAGCAAGGGGGGTTGGGGGGGGTAATTACATTGCACGTTCAGTCAATTTTGTCAAGACTTGATTTGATCGCTCGACAAAATCCTTCATCCCTTCAGCATCGAAACCCTTCTGAGCCATCAAAGCCAAGTCGTAAACGTGGTGACAAATCATACTCGCCAACTGACTTGACGGAGACTCGCCGCCGCCTTGAATAATCGAACCCTGACTCAAACTAGCCAGATTTTGAATCAGCGGGTGAGACGTATTCACCAGCAAAACGTGGTCTTCGGGGAATTCGGCGGCTTGCTGCTGCAAAAGCGCTGTCATGTCGCGCATCCGGCGCAAAGCTTCTGGCAAAAGTACGATCGCAGGTGGCGTCGCCTCCGCAGAGTCAGACTTCAAAGCTTCTGTGCGAATGTTCACTTTCGGCTTATTGAGAGCTTTTTGGAACATTTCTTTAACTTGTTCGCTGCGAGTTTTATTCGTCGCCGGATCGACAATTTCCGCTTCTTTCTCTTTGTCAATTAGCGTTTCGTCGATGTCGGAATCAACCCGCGAGAATTTGACATCTGAGTGTTCTCGTTCCAAGAAGCTGATAAAGTGCGTGTCGATGAAAGAATCCATAAACAGCACTTCTAAACCTTGGCTTTTGTGCATAGCAACGTAAGTTGCTTGAGACGCCGGGTCGGTACAATAAAACACCCGATTTTCGTGGCGTTTTTGATTGCGTTCCAAATACTCTTTTAGAGTCGTGTAAGGCTTCGTGGAACTAGAAGTGTCCGACTTCGGAGTGACATCTTGCCACAAATCTCCTTCCTCTGTTTGCACCTGCACTTCTGGCGTTACACTTTCTGGCTTCTCGGCTGTTGGTTCGTAGGTGCTGCGGTAGATTAAGATATCTTCTACTTGCTTTTTGAACTTGTCATCGTTGAGAGTTCCAAACTTGACAAAAGTGCCGATATCTTGCCAGCAGCGGATGTATTCGTCACGGTCGTCGCGGTAGAGTTCTTTCAGGCGATCGCCCACTTTTTTCGCAATATAATCAGCAATTCTCCGCACAGTGCGATTGCTTTGCAAAGAACTGCGAGAAACGTTCAGGGGAATGTCGGTACTGTCAATAACTCCCCGCAGTGGCATCAAGAATTTCGGGATAATTTCTTCGCAGTGGTCGCTGACAAAAACCTGGTTGCAGAATAGCTTAATATTGCCTTGGGTAACATCGACATCCGGGCGCAGTTTCGGAAAGAAAAGAATTCCGTTAACAATGAAAGGATAATCTGTATTCAGGTGTACCCACAACAGCGGCTCGTCTTGGAACGGGTAAAGGTAGCGGTAGAGTTCCAAGTAATCTTCTTTTTGCAAATTACTGGCTGATTCCCGCCAAATTGCTTTGTGCTTGTTGAGTTCCTCTCCTTCAAATTTGATGGGAACAGGCATGAAATCGCAGTAAGTTTTGATTAACTGCTTGATGCGGCTGGGTTCTAGATATTCTTCTTCTTCATCTTGGAGTGTAAGAGTAATAGTAGTGCCGCGTTCTGTGCGGGAGGATTCTGATAGTTCAAAAGCGGGGGAACCGTCGCAAGACCAGTGTACTGCTTGGGAGCCTTCTTGGTAAGAAAGAGTATCAATCTCTACTTTCTGAGCGACCATGAAAGAAGAGTAGAAACCGAGACCGAAGTGACCAATAATGGCGTCGTCGCCGCTGCCTTGGTATTTTTGAATAAATTCTTCTGCGCTAGAGAAAGCGACTTGGTTGATGTATTTTTTTACCTCGTCGGGGGTCATGCCGATCCCGTTATCGGAAATTGAGAGGGTTTTGTTTTCTTTGTCAATGGCAATGTTGATTTGCGGTTCGCCCATGTCGCCGCTGTATTCGCCGGAACGGGAAACCATTTTGAGTTTGGCAATGGCATCGACGCCGTTAGAAATTAGTTCCCGCAAGAAGACTTCGTGGTCGGTGTATAGCGACTTCTTGATAATCGGGAAAATATTTTCGGTATGGATTGAGATTGTTCCCTGTTCTAAAACTGTCATAATTTTTCGCTAGGTATTTGTCGGGAATGAACCGTAATTAGTCATTGGTCATTGGTCATTGGTCATTGGTTATTAATTGTTAGCCGAGCTTAATTTTCCTGTTATACGTTGTTAGCTGCTAACTACTCGCTACTGACTACTCACTACTGACTAATGACTGAGGACTAATGACTATTTAATGATTTTCGGCGATCGCGCTATCTTCTGCAAAAGGGATTACCCTAAAAAGACGATTCGGTTTCCCTCACATAGTAACTCACAAAGGCAACCGCAGGAGAAAGGTGCTGCCGGAACCCAATTCGCTGCGGGCGCTGAGGGTGCCGCGGTGCGCGCGGGCTATGGTTTGGGCGATCGCCAATCCCAGTCCCGAACCGCCGGTATTGCGCGAGCGATGGCTGTTGACTCGGTAGAATCGATCGAATATTCGCTCTAAATCTGCCGCCGCTATCCCAATACCGGTATCTTGAACCTGAATGATCGCCTCGATGTGATTGCAATCTAAAATAACTGTTACTTTCCCGCCCGCCGGAGTGTATTGAATGGCATTAACAATTAAATTAGCAACTAAGCGATAAAGTTGGTCGGAATTGCCGCCAACATTTAATTGCTGTTTCACCCGCACTTCGGATGTTAGCGCTACCTTAGAAGCGATCGCCAAAGCTGCCAATTCCTCTACTAAATCGCTAACCAGGTCATTCAAACAACACAATTGAGGGCGATCGCGTATCGCTTGATTATCCATGCGAGCCAGTAGCAGCAAATCAGCCACTAACTGAGTTAATCGTCGGTTTTGGCGATCGATCGTCCCCAAAATTTCCCGCGCTTCTTTTTCATCTAATTGAGGCGTCAACAGCGCTGATTCTACTGTCGCCTGCGAAGCCGCTAAAGGCGTCCGCAATTCGTGAGCTGCATCCGCTGTAAACTGTTGGATTTGTCGGTAGGAAGAATAAATCGGTTTCATGGCTAATCCTGTCAATAACCAACTCGAAAAGCCGATCAAAATCAATGCTGTAGGCCATCCTAATTTCAAAACCCATTTCACTGTACTGAGATAATCATTAAAGTCTTGCAGGCTCCGCCCAACTTGAAAATATCCCCAATCTTGCTGTGTTTGGGTGTGTAGCGCTACAGAAATTTGGTGATAAACATTACCTTTGGTGTCAGTTATTGTTTGCCAGTATTGGGAGTTAAATCCGGCTGGTAATTCTTCTGGATAATCGCCAGCCGTAGCAATTAGTTTACCGGAATAATCAAATAAACGAATATAGTAATAGCCTTGGTTGATAGCGCTTAAAATATGGCGGCTTGGCAACTGTTCTTTAATGCCTTGAACTCCAATGAGGCGGAGGTTGGGCAAAAGTTCGTTGACTATAGGCTCCAAGCGTCCGGGCTGCTGTAATTTGAGTTCTAGGCTGTCGTGTAGCGTCCCCGCTACCGATTCTAATTCCCGGTCTATGGCTACCCAGTGAGCGTGGGCGATCGCCTTATATACGCCAAATCCCAACAAGCTTAAAATCAAACCCATTACTGCTGCATAGGAAATGGCTAATTGCCAGCGAGTTCGGTTAAATAGTTTATTTTGATTCACATTTCATATCTTGCTAGTAATTTGTAATTGGTAATTAGTTGAAGATAATATTTTTTATCTACCGCAGAGGGCGCAGAGAACGCAGAGGAGGAAAAAACAGAGAATAAGCTTAAATAATCCGGTTTATGACACCCGTGTTTAAGTCTTGTTAAAATAAAAAATTCCAGGTAAATAATACATTTTTTATATTTTACGGTTATGCCAAATTCTCATGTTTTAGGAACTCTGCATATTCGCTTATTCCGAGTTCCGCAAGTTGTCAGTCTTCTGCGGCAAATTCGCTGTTGTACAGTGTCGCTAAGCTACTTTCATCTACTGCTAGATTAGTAACTAATCTGGCACGTAATTTCAGGAAGGCAATAAATTCAAATACTTGTTTTAGTTGTTCTATATCGAGCTTTCCTAACTCTTGTGGGATTAAATCTTTCATAGCAGTCATTTTTACGATCGAGTTTTCTATATTATAGCCAGATACTGGAAACGAGATATAATACCCCGCCGTTGCCCCTACAGCTTTAATGTCTCATGCGGTATCCGACGCCGTGTACGGTTTCAATTAAATTTGCGCCGCCAACAGACTCAAGTTTGCGTCGCAGCAAACGCACTTGAGCTGCTACCACATTGCTAAAGGTATCTGCACTCGCCTCCCATAGCTGATTCCGAATTTGGTCAGTGGTGATAATTTGGTTCGGATGTTTCATAAAATATTCTAACAATTGAAATTCTTTGTTTGTCAGCGAAATTATCTGATTTTTGCCGTGGAAATCCAGATGACAAGCAGTGCGATTTCCGCAGTCGAGAACGAGATTCCCTACTTGTAGCTGTTGTGGCTGAATTTGGGGCGATCGCCTCTGCAATGCCCGCAACCTTGCTAACAGTTCCGCCATCCCAAACGGCTTGACTAAATAATCGTCAGCCCCGGCATCTAGTCCCGCAACTTTATCTTCCATTCGGTCTTTTGCTGTCAGCATCAATACGGGCAGGGCGCTATTTTTAGCACGCAATCTCCGCAGCAGTTCCAATCCTGACAATCCTGGTAGCAACCAGTCAAAAATAGCGAGGGTGTATTGCGTCCAGTGACTGTCTAAATATTCCCAAGCTTCACTGCCATCCAAAGCCCAATCAACTATATATTTTTCCTGCTTTAAGGTTCGCTCGATCGCTTTCCCTAAATCGGGCTCATCTTCAACTAGCAAAACTCTCATAACTCTAATTTATCGCGGTAAATCTTTATACATTGTTAGCGATCGGCAGCATCTACCCCAACATCTAACATCACATACTGAGATGAAATCAGCATGAAATTTTATGACCGAAACTAATTGGATCGTAAGCCCCCGGATTCATTCCAACGCGCAGGCTGAGTGACGGGAATAAATCTAAAATCTAAAATCTAAAATCTAAAATCTAAAATCGATTGACTTCCCAGAAAAAGATGACTGTTGACAATAATTGACAACAAGCTAGTAATGTCTTATAATCAACCACGAGTAAATTTTTGATAAATATTTTCAATAAGTATGACAGATTTATCCGATCGTCCCGCCATGAAAAAGCCGGGGCGCTGGAGTCGCCGCCAACTGCTACAGCTAGGAATAGCTGGTGCTGGGGTAGCGGGCGGCGCGATCGCACTTCAACACTTGACTCGCAAACCGACATCAGTCGCGAGAGTACCGCCCATGCCTGCAGATGCAGTCACCGTCAGCAATATCAACCCGATGCAAATTGCGCGGGATTTTGATTACGGCACGGTGACGCGCGAAAACGGACGCACGGTACGCGAATTTCGCCTGGAAGCGAATACTTCGATCGTCCAACTTAACAGCGCCGTCACTTTCAACACCTGGAATGTCAACAATCGCGTGCCGGGGCCAACATTGAGGGCAACAGAGGGCGATCGCATCCGCGTCATTTTTTATAACAAAGCCGCCGATTCTCATTCGCTGCACTTTCACGGCGTTCATACCAGCGAAATGGATGGCGTTAAACCAGTGAAACACGGTTCGGTATTTATTTATGAATTCGATGCCAATCCCTACGGAGTGCATCTATATCACTGCCATATTGAACCCGTAACTCGCCATATAGGTAAAGGACTCTATGGAATGTTCATCATCGATCCGCCAAAACCCCGCCCTCCAGCCGATGAAATCTTGTTAATCATGGGAGGATACGACGTAAACGACGACAAAAAAAACGAGCTTTACGCTTTTAATGGGTTGCCCAATTATTACATGAACAACCCGATACCTATTTACCAAAATCAGCTAATCCGGCTATATGTTCTCAACTTAATTGAGTACGAAGCGGCAGTAACCTTCCACTTGCACGCCAACTTTTTTGACGTATATCGCACGGGAATGACTTTGACTCCCAGTGAAAGAACCGATGTAATCACCATGGGAGTAGCTGAAAGACATATTTTAGAATTTACTTACGGCTATGCTGGAAAATTTATGTTTCATCCCCATCAAGATGAGATCGCCGAAGCAGGCTGCATGGGGGTATTTGAAGTCATCACTTAAACCAAATCCTGCTACCAGGGTGCGGCGATTCAAATAAAGTATGAAATTATTTGACAAGCTCGATCGCAAATAGGTAGAATGAATAGCTCGCAAATAATTGAGAATTATTCTTAATAACTTGTGAGTCGAAATGCACATAACGTAAAAATTAGCAACTGCCATGTTACCATCCTTTCGCTTATTACCGACCGCTACGGCTACAGCCATCTTTGTTGCTCTGGCCGGTTGCGGTTCCACCCCCACAACCAGCAACACCGGCAGCACAGTCTCACCCGTGGCCACAGCGAGTCCCGCATCCACAAGCGGTCACAGCGGCAATCACGGCGGCAAAGGTGGCATCAACATCAATACTGCCATTCTTTCAGAGTTAGATAAACTCGAAGCCAAGTTAGGAGTACCGGCACTTTCTAACAAGATTCAAGCCAGCCGCCCTTACGGAAAAGTCGAAGAATTGGTTTCCAAAAATGTCATTACTCAAGCCCAATTCGACCAAATCAAAGACTTGGTAACTATTGAAGATGTCGTCCTCACAGGCGAAGCCAAAGATGTAGACTACATGACTAAACTCGGCTTGATGAAAGGGCATCTTATAGTAGCAAAAGAACTCTTGGATCAAGGCAAAGCAGACCAGGCAGAACCGCACATCGGGCATCCAGTCGAAGAAATTTATGCCGATGTGGAAGATCAGCTAAACGATCGTAAAATTCCCGAGTTTAAGAATACTTTAATTAAATTGCAGGATTTAATTAAAGCGGGTGCAAAAGATCCGGCTCAAGTGAATGCGGAATTCGACACATCAATGCAAGCAGTTGATGGAGCAATTGCCGCCCTTCCCGAAACGCAGCGAAAAGATCCCAAATTCGTGCTGCAAGTGATTAACGACTTGCTAGATACAGCTAATTCCGAATACGCAGCGGCAGTTGCTAACGGCAAAATTTCCGCAATTATTGAATACCAAGATTCGCGGGGCTTTGTCATGTACGCGGAAAGCCTGTACAAAGATATCGCCGCTCAAGTGGCTAAAACCAACCCGGAAATTGACAAAGCAATTGTTGCCAACATGAATGAACTTAAGACAAATTGGCCAACTGCGATCGCACCCCCCGCCCCCGTAAAAACAACCGAACAAGTCAACCAGCTAGTTAAAACGATCGAAAGCGACAGCCAAAAAGTTCTCAAACCCGCCTCTTAAAAACATTACTCTCATCAACAGCGGTAATTGGTAAATAATCTGCCAATTACCTCGCTCCTTAACCAGTCCCATTCCCACCATAAAAAATGAATCTTGGCGAAGCATTGCCCACCTTTGTAATTACTCTCCGCGAAGGAGTCGAAGCCGCCTTAGTTGTCGGCATCGTTCTCGCTTGCCTCAAAAAATCAGGACAAAGTAATTTAAATCCTTGGGTTTTCGGCGGTGTTGCTGTAGGAATTATCGCCAGCGCTTTGATAGGTGTACTGTTCGGCTGGACTATTCAAATTTTGTCTGCATCCAATCAGACTTTTGCACCGATTATGGAATCGCTGCTAGAGGCAACCTTTGGGGTTATAGCAATAGCAATGCTGAGCTGGATGCTGATTTGGATGACCAAGCAAGCGCGATTTATGAAAGCCGAAGTCGAAGGCGCTGTAAGTGCTGCCTTAACGCAAAACTCTCATGCCGGTTGGGGCGTATTTAGTTTAGTTTTTATTGCCGTTTTGCGCGAAGGGTTTGAAACTGTTTTGTTTGTCGTAGCCAAGTTTCAACAAGGCATTATTCCAGCCCTCGGCGCTTTGGCGGGCATTCTCTCAGCCACCGGACTTGGTGTCCTGCTCTTTAAATGGGGAGTCAAAATTAATATCCGCTTGTTTTTTAAATATATGGGCATTTTATTGCTCTTCATTGTAGCGGGTTTAGTGGTATCTACTTTGGGATTATTTGACAGCGCGGTGAATATTTTATCGCAAGCAAATCGCGAGTCAGCAGGGCTGTGTTTCTATTACGAAAGATTTACTAAAATCCACTCTTGCATTCTCGGGCCAATGGTCTGGAATACCTCGAAACTGCTTCCCGAAGACAAGTTTCCCGGTTTGCTGTTGAGTGCGCTCTTTGGCTACACGGATAAGCTCTATGTCGTGCAGGCGATCGCTTATTTCGTCTTTTTAATTACCGTCGGCGGGATTTATTTTCAAAGTTTGGCAGGTCGAGTCTTTTTTCCGTTTAAGAAAACTCAGGTAACGAAATAGGAAATTAAGTGCGATCGAAACGCGATCGGCTTTTTAGTCTGAACTTCCCCCTACAAATATACTTACACAAACTCAAAAGCCTTTCCTAACAAAGGTTTCAATTTTTGAGCAATAAAATATGTACCCAGGTAGATGATTGATATCTGTTTGCGATCGGCAATTATATTGAATCTACAACAATTGAGCGCGATCGCCTGCATCAGCTCTTGCTGATAAATGGGTACAAATCTTCAGATCAACAGTTGCATCCTTTGTTGAGTAAGAGTTTTAGGAATGTTAGTACATTTGTATGGGGAAAGTCCAGTCTCTTGGTGGCCGGAGGCAAAAGTTTAATCATCATTAATCGGCCGGACATGATATAAATCATCCGCCTGCACACGATCTATGCAATCCCTCAATTTTTCAGCCAGCACCTGTACGTGCGGTTCTTGTAGCATACTAAAGGTATTGCCCGGAACATCATAGATCTCCAATCCTCCAGGAGCCAGTTCGCTCCATCCCAAATCAGGCTCTAAGAAGTCAATGTTCTCGATAGGCCGGAAGAGGGTCACTCGATCCGGGTAAACCTGCTTTGGTGCGAACTCCCACTCCGTATTTCCCTCCTCTTTTTTCTTTCGATAAGTGAAGCTTTGGAAAGCTGGAGGCAAAGGACGCCCCATACGCTCGTAAAACTCGCAGTAAATACTCATTAGCCGATTCTTGGCTTCCTCTAGCCTCCTCTGGCTTAACAAGTAGGCGGGGCCAAATCGCAAAAAGTTATTCCAGTGCGCTAAGGCCCGCTCTTCGACTGGCATTATTTTGATGGCTTTATCATCTTTTAAAGTATCTAACAAGGCTACCAGAGCTACCTTTTGACCTTGTGCGTGGAGCTGCTGGGCCATCTCATAGGCTACTCGGCCTCCGCAATATATACCTGCTAAAAGATAAGGGCCTTCAGGTTGGATACTTCGCATTTCTTTGATATAGTTAGCCACAACATCCTTAACCTTATTCAAAGAAACTTCATCCATAATCCCTACCGCTAGCCCATAAATGGGTTGTTCAGGATCTAGATGACTGGTCAAAGAGCGACAGTACTTTAGACCCTCGCCAAGTACATGGATAAAGAACAAAGGCCGCTTAGCACCTCCGGGTTGAATTACTACTAGCGATTCGCAAGGTGCTGACCATCCTTTCTGGCGGAGAATGTTGGCCAGTTGCTCAATGGTTGGTGATTGGAAGAGGGTAGCCAGGGGGAGATTTTTCTCGAAGGCTTTCTCGATTTGTGCTAATAGGCGCACGGCTAGTAGAGAGTGTCCTCCCACGTCAAAGAAATTGTCCTTCACACTGATGGGCTTTTTGCGTAAAACGTCTTCCCAAATTTTTGTTAGTTGGATTTCTAAATCATCGCTGGGAGGCACAAAGGTACTTGCTGGATCTTGCCTGAGCTCGCTGGGTGCGGGCAGGGCGCGCTGGTCTATTTTCCCGTTGGGTGTTAGGGGTATGGTGTCTAGGAAAACGAAGGCTGATGGCACCATATAGTCAGGCAGCTTTTGCTTGAGGAAGCATCGTAGTTCGTCGGTAGTGGGTTTCTGCTGTTGGCTTGAAACAATGTAGGCAACTAAACGTTTGTCGCTTTCTATGTCAACCCTTGCTGTTACTACACAATGCTGCACAGTAGGATATTGGGATAGAGTTGACTCAACCTCCCCCAGTTCGATGCGGAAACCACGGATTTTGACTTGATTATCTATGCGACCGAGAAACTCAATGTTGCCGTCGGGTAGATAACGAGCTAGATCCCCAGTTTTATAAAGGCGTGTGCCTGGTTCATTGCTAAAGGGGTTGGGGATAAATTTATCTTTGGTCAACTCGGGGCGGTTGAGGTAGCCTCGGGTGATGCCTGCACCACCAATGTGGAGCTCGCCCGGTACACCAATGGGAACAGGATTCAAATATTTATCCAGCAGATAGATCTGCATATTGGCAATAGGGCGACCGATCGGAACCTGTGTTTTGAGTCCCGAAGACTGACAATGATATACACTGCTCCAGACCGTTCCTTCTGTTGGCCCGTATTCGTTGAACAAAGATGTGCTCGCGGGCAGCTTAGTATGGCGTTCAACCAACTCTCTAGAACACGGTTCGCCTGCGACAATAACACTACGAAGACAAGTGAGCTGTTGTGGTTCCGCTTGGTCCAAAATCAGGTTATAGAGAGATGGAAGACTCAATAAATGCGATACATGATGTTGAGCAATTAACTTTGTAAGGTGTAACAGCTCTTGTTGGAAGTTTGCTGGTGGTAGGACAAGTATGCCTCCCTGGCACAATGTCCAAAAGATGCCTGCGATCGAACTGTCAAAGGCAAAGGACGAAAGTAAGAAGAAACTGGTGACGGGTTCGCTGTAATAAGAAATACGAGCACTGGTGGAGTGGACTAGGTTTTGATGGGTTACTAGCACTCCTTTGGGTTTCCCTGTAGAACCCGATGTGTAGATTGTGTAAGCCAGGTTATCGGCCGTCACGCGGATGACGGGTTTTTCCTCGCTCTCTTGGGCGATTACTTCCCAGTCGCTGTCCAAGCAGAAACGCTGTGCTTTGTACTCGGAAAAACCTGCGACTAGCTTCTGTTGGGTTAATAGCACCGACACCTGGGCATCTTCCAGCATGAAGGCTAGACGATCCTGGGGATACGATGGGTCTAACGGCAAATAAGCCCCACCAGCCTTGAGAATGCCTAGGAGTCCTACGATCATCTCAAGCGATCGATCTACACAAATTCCGACCAGCATTTCTGGTTCCACACCCAATTTTTGCAGGTGGTGTGCTAGTTGATTGGCACGATAATTGAGCTGCTGGTAGGTTAATTGCTCGTTTTCAAAGACTACTGCAACGGCGTTAGGAGTTCGCTCTACTTGGGCTTCAAATAACTGATGGATACAGGTTTGATTGGGGTAATCTGTCTGGGTGTTATTCCACTCCACTAGCAGTTGATGCTGTTGGGCTGCACTCAACAGGGGTAAGCCCCAGAGGCGCTGTTCTGGATTGGCGACGATGCCTTCCACCAAGGTCTGAAAATTGTTCGTCATCCGGGTGATAGTGAGGGGGTCGAACAAGTCTGTGTTGTATTCAAACCAGCCCCTGATGCCCTCCGCACTCTCTTCTAGTTCGAGGGTTAAATCAAACTTTGCTGTGCCGTTATGGACTTCCAGAGGGATTAGACTTAGACCCCGAAACTCCAGAGCCGCTATCGGGGCATTCTGGAAAACAAACATCACCTGAAACAGGGGGTTTCGGCTCAAATCCCGTTCGAGTTGCAGTTCCTCTACCAACTTCTCGAAAGGCAAATCTTGGTGAGTATAGGCTCCCAAAGCCACCTCACGCACCCGACCTAGCAATTCCCGGAAACTTGGATCGCCTGAAAGCTCAGTTCGTAGCACCAAAGTATTGACAAAAAATCCAATCAACCCTTCTATTTCAGCGCGGTTGCGATTAGCAATGGGAGAACCCACAATAACGTCTTCCTGACCTGTATATCGGTAGAGTAGTATCTGGAAGACCGCCAGTAAGGTCATAAACAACGTAACGCCTTCCTGCTGCGAGATCGCTTTGAGGGCATCGGTACTTTTCTTAGGCAGTTCCAGAAATTCCCTTGCACCTCGATAAGTTTGAACAGGAGGTCGAGGGCGATCGGTGGGCAAATCCAGCACGGGCAACTGACCGCCTAGATGCCGCTTCCAGTAGTTAAGTTGAACCTCCAACACCTCACCGACGAGCCACTCGTTCTGCCAGACAGCAAAGTCAGCATATTGGATAGGTAGTTCAGGCAATGACGAGGAATTCTCAGTGGAAAAAGCTTCATAAAGCGCCGTCAATTCCCGCATAAACACACCAAGAGACCAGCCGTCGGAGACGATGTGGTGCATGGTCAACAGGAGCAAATGTTCCTCTTCTCCTAGGTGCAGGAGTTGGGCGCGAAACAATTGTTGATTAACCAAGTCAAAGGGGCGCTGAGCTTCCTCAGTAGCTAACCGTTGAGCTTCCACCTCCCGTTCAGTCTCAGGAAGTTCTCGGAGGTCTACGATCGGCAACAGCAAGGTAACAGCCGGATGAATGACCTGAATTGGCTGCCCATTCACAGCACTAAAGGTAGTCCGTAGAGCTTCGTGACGCCTCACAATTTCACTTAAGCTCTGCTCTAGTGCCGTCACGTTGAGCGAACCTTTCAAGCGAAGAGCGTTAGGGAGGTTATATAGGGGTGTCCCAGACATCAATTGGTCGAGGAACCACAGCCGCTGCTGAGCAAAGGACAGAGGCAGGTCTCCCTCCCGTGAGATGGGACTAATGGGCTGAGCCTGTAGACTGCCTTTTTCGGCTCGGCTGGCTGTCTCGACGCTATAAGCCAAGCCAGCTAGGGTAGGCTCCTCAAAGAGAGTATGCAGGGGGAGTTCTACTCCGAAAGCTTCGCGCACGCGAGAAATGACTTGGGTTGCTAGTAAGGAATGTCCCCCCAACTCAAAGAAGTTGTCGTGAATGCCCACCCACTCAAGCCTGAGAACTTCGCTCCAGATGCCCGCGAGCACTTCCTCAAAAGGCGTAAGATGCGGCACAAAAGTTTCTTCGAGATTCGATCTTGTCCCGTCAGGCACTGGCAGAGCGCGCCGATCGACCTTACCGTTGGGCGTCAGGGGCACCGCTTCGAGCTGCACAAATGCAGAAGGTATCATGTGATCGGGCAGTTTCTGCTTTAGGTCGCGACGCAGTTCACTGATGGAGAGGACTTGCTCCTGGCCCGGAACCACATAGGCCACGAGGCGTTTGTCATTAAGGGCGTACTCCTGGTCTATAACTACGGCATCCTGAACAGCCCGGTTTTGCATCAGCACTGCCTCAATCTCGCCCAGCTCGATGCGGAAGCCACGAATTTTCACCTGATTATCGATACGACCGAGAAACTCGATGTTGCCGTCCGGTAGATAGCGAGCTAAGTCCCCAGTTTTGTACAGACGTTCTCCGGGTTGATTACTAAAGGGGTTGGGGATAAACTTCTGGGCCGTCAACTCTGTCCGGTTGAGATAGCCCCGAGCTAAACCGTCGCCACCGATGTGCAGTTCACCTGTGACTCCGATGGGGACGGGTTGGAGAGACCGATCCAATATATAAAGCTGAGTATTGGCAATAGGACGACCAATGGGAATCAAACCCGATCGGGTGGTCTGAGCCGGAACCTCATAGATACAGCATCCAACAACCGTTTCTGTTGGACCGTATTCGTTGATTAGTCTAGTTTCAGGTGCGTGAGTCTGCCAGAATGAAATGCTCTTTTTCGAGAGAGCCTCGCCACCGATAATTAAGGCTCTTGTCTGACCCGCCGCCTGCTTACTGGGTAATAACTCACTGAGTAGTGCCAGATGGGCTGGGGTGATTTTGACGAGGCTAAAATTACTTTGAGAACACAAGACTGCACTAAGAGCCTCTATCTCCTGCTTCTCTGGGAGGAAGACTACCCTCTGTCCTACCAATAGGGGAGAGAATAAGCTGGTAATGGTCGCGTCGAAGCCGATCGAAGAATGAACCGGAGAACCAACCCCATCGGCTACTGCATACGCTTTTATGCACCAGCTAAGATAATTGACCAATCCTTGGTGGACAATCATCGTTCCCTTTGGTTTCCCGGTTGACCCAGATGTGTAAATGATATAAGCCAAGTTGGCGGCATTAACCCCGCTGTTGAGATTCTCCTCACTCTCCTGAGAAATTAACCCCCAACCTGTATCCAAGCAGATCGCTAACGCACCTTGCTCAGGCAATCCAGTTAGCAACTTCTCTTGGGTCAATAGCACCGACACCTGTGAGTCTGACAGCATGAACGCTAGACGTTCTTTCGGATACGCAGGATCTAGAGGCACGTAGGCTCCACCCGCTTTGAGAATACCGAGAAGCCCCACCATCATCTCAAGCGATCGCTCTACGAAAATCCCCACTAGAACCTCTGGTCCTACCCCCAGTTTTTGCAGGTAGTGCGCTAGCTGATTCGCTCTGCCATTCAGTTCCCGATAGGTCAACTGTTTGTCTTCATAAACTACCGCCACCGCATCAGGTGTCTGCTCCACCTGAGCCTCAAATAACTGATGGATACACTTATCCTTGGGGTAATCTGCCTGAGTATCATTCCACTCCACCAGAATTTTGTGACAATCCTGCTCGGATAGCAGGGGAATTTCGGCAACGCGCCCTTTGGGGTCAGTTACGATTCCTTGCAAAAAAGTAGCAAACTGATCCAACATCCTGGCAATGCTGTCACCATCCAATGCCTGGGTGTTATAGAGCCAACCGCATTCTTTCCCCTGTGATGGAATGACCAGGGTCAACTCATTACCAAACCCGGTTTGGTGCTCGTCTAGTTTTTCTACCCGCTGTACGACTACCGGAAAAATCGGCTCACGACTCCGATCGGGCAATGAACGAAGAGCCGGATACCTAGCTACGACATCACGCGCATAAGTCTTGTGAAGTTTGGTCAACTCCACCTGCTCCTCAAAGGCTTTAAAAACTTCCTCAAAACTTTGCTCGTAGTCTATATCTACGCGACAAGAAACAATTGAGGCAAAAAAGCCTTCGAGTCCTATCAACTCCCGTTGCAGCTCAACATCTCTAAATCCGATATCAAAACATCCTGTTCCTCCAATACGGGCCAGATAAGTAGCAAAAGCAGCAAACAGAAAGTCACTCTGATTCCAAGCAGGATGGCCCTCCAGAAAGGTTGTGACCTCATGCGGTATGGACATCTTTACACTCGTGTACTGCTTTTGATTCAAGTGCGATGCCGTTCGATCGGCATAGGGAACCGCGATCGGCTGTAACGTCGCCAGCTTCTCTACCCAGAAAGCCTCGTGCTGAGCAATTAACCCATCAAACCTCTCAATACGCCTCGCGCTATCTGGCTCGATGTCCTTAAACTGATACCCAACTTGCAGTCCAAATCTCTCGACCAAATCAGGAATTGATAGCGCTTGACCATCGATGGTCAGCACTTGGCGCAGCGCTACCTCGTAACTTGCTGTAGAAACCGTCAAGAAGCTGGGTTCGATCGCCGTGATTGTTCCTGGAGACGACTTAGAGAGGTCATCTTTAACTTCGAGTTTGGGGATAACGATCGAGTCGCTCCCTATAGCCAACTTGGCCACACCAAGGGGATTGGGGTAGGAACCAAAGTCCAATGCCCTAATGTCGGCATCAATATCATAGGCACAACGATTGAACGAGAGTACACCTCCAGCAAAAAGTCTTTTTGAGTGTCCCACATAGGTTTGCTCATCCAGATTTTGCTTGTTCGATAACGCTTGACCGCTTGAGATCTCATCAACTAATTCTTCAAACGAACGAATTGCCGCTTCATAACATTTCTTATTGAGAGTAAATGCCGTATCGTCATCAGCAATATCGATAGCAACCTGCTTCAGGATATCGCCGCCCTCAACCAAGTCGCTCATCACATACCACCTCACCCCATGAGTCTTCTCCCGGTGCATCAAAGCCCAAGAGGTAGCATTGAGTCCCCCATACTTCGGCCGTGGGGCGTCCTGGTAGTCGATCGCTAAGTGGCGCGGCAACTCCAAAATTTCTTTGGTTAATAGCGACCTGTTGACAATGTTGAATAGGTAATCAAAAGGCTGTTGTCTTAAAAATGCTATGAGATTATCTGTTGGCTGGATGTGAGGTATGTCCTTTGCCTTCGCCCAGCTACTTATCGATGTATCAAAGGAGATGACACCGAAAATCTGATGACCCCGCTCTAAAAGAAGTTCAGCACATTGAACAAGTAAAGTTCCTTCTCCAATAAGAAAGCAACTAAATTGATTCTGAATATACATATTTGTATTGCTTGTAGTTTTAGCCAGTCAATTCACCAGTGTTTACTACGGGGTCTTTCCACGGCATAGCAAATCACTTCATTCCCTTGATACTTATTCTCTGTTTCAGGAATGAAATAGTTCGCCACACGCTCTAGAAGCTTCGTTAGCTAATTTTAGATTTTTTTAAGTAGCTAGGTTGAAATCATCACTCATAATTCGCGATCTAAACCCAGTCCGTCAGCTTTGCCATTGCCACAGGCTAGCCTAGCGATGCACCCGATCCCCGTGATGCCCATCATAAACGATCGCTGCCTAGCCTTGTCAAGGTGCGATCGAACTCCAGCCCAGTCCGCGATGGTTCCTGACGGGCAATTGTCAGCGGAGTTGTAACCTGGACTTCCCCCATACAAATGTACTAACAGTCCTAAAACTCTTACTCAACAAAGGATGCAAATGTTGAGCTGAAAATTTGTACCCATTTATCAGCAATAGCTGACGCAGGCGATCGCCCTCAATTGTTGTATATTCAATATAATTGCCGCTCACAAACAGATATCAATCATCTACATGGGAAAACAATTTTTTCCTCAATACTTGAAACCTTTGTAATGAGATGTTGTTGAGTTTTTGTAAGTATATTTGCAGGGAAAAGTTCAGTTTAATGGAAATGCAGGAGGCAGTTGTTTGTTCCTAATAACTAATGCGCCCCTAACTTAGAGCGCATTAGTTATTAGCTATCTATCGACTGAAGGTAAAACGACCGTCTACTTTTTCGCCGTTAATATCCGCAGTCACTTTCACTGGATACTGACCGGGCTCATTGCCGGGAAACACCACAGCGTAATGTTTGCCCTCAACATCATACTTAAGAGCTAGGGTTTGCTGCTTTCCATTCGGCAACTGCACTTGAGCCGTCACTTTCGCGTTAGGAACTGGTTCCTTTTTCTCCCCTTTTAGCAAAAATAAATCTAAATGAGTTCCGGTAGCTTCTTTTTGAGTTACAAACTCTAAATAGTAAGCTCCAGACTTTACAACTTGCCCCCCTTGAGTTGCTGTTGCAGGAGCAGTGGCGGGAGCCGAAGACGCAGGTTGAGAGGCGACAGGAGGGGATGCTGGAGTGCTATTTGGATCGCTTGCTTGGTCGCCTTTACTGCAAGCTCCCAAAAATAACAATCCGACGCTGCCTAAAATAATTAAATTTGATTGGAGCGATTTCATTTGTTTGAGTCTTTGCGTACAATGATTAAAAAGTATGACACACAAACCTGAAATCAGGATGAAATATTCAGACTTTCATACAGGTATTCGGATCGCGACATCGGAAATTCAATATTTTTATAATTCTTAATCTTTCCCCCCTTGACTCTATAGCCGACTTGAGGGTTTATGCTATTTATAGTTTCCCAAAGAAACTTTTCGATCCTAGATTCCCAGGTAAAAATTAATGACTAAAGCAACTCAGACTAAACGATTCACTCTCGCAGCTTTGACGGCAGTTCTCCTGACAGCAGGTACAGCCGCTGTTGTCTTTGCTGCCGGCCCCTGCACTACTCCTACTCCTGACTGCCCGCTAGCTAATTGCGATAAATAATCCTTATTTCCCCCGGTCTGTGTAGATTCTATCATGGATTTTTAGCATGGGGATAAGCAAGAGAATATCCGACAGCAGCAGTAACTCAAAACTGAGTTACTGCTGCTTTTTTAGCCACTAAAATTATGGACAAGATAGAATATTTTATCATGAAAAATGGGGTGACTATAACCAGCACACAAAAGTGAAACTGGCTACCGCTATAATGATAGGGCTCCAACTTACCTAGAACTGCTATGACAAAATTTGAAACAGAATCCCTAGAAAAGCAGCTACTAAAAATTGGAGAACTAGCCAAGCAAACTGGTGTTGCTGTAGGCACCCTGCGATACTATGAAAGCTTAGGGTTACTAGAACCTGCCTTACGCAGCAGTAGTGGCTACCGTTACTACACAGCCGATGCTGCCAGACAAGTGCAATTTATCAAGAAAGCCCAAAGACTCAACTTTTCTCTTCAAGAAATTCAGCAAATTTTGGCCTCTCGCCGTCAAGGAATAACAGCTTGTCCGCTAGTGCAAGACTTATTAAGTCGCAAAATTGATTTCCTTGAGGAGGAAATTCAGCGCATGAGTGCGTTCAAAGCTGAGTTGGAAGCTTATAAAAAACTTTGGACAAATCGAGCTTCAGACAATCCCGATAGCGAGCCACTTTGCAGTTTGATTGAGGGTGTTCAGTAGGCTTTATCAGTTCGCTATTTCAGCTTTAGCTACCTTCCCGTCTTCAATAACTGGCTGAGGTTGTTGAGGTAGTAAAAAATGCCCAAATTGAGCATACAAAGCTGGCAAAACTAACAGAGTTAAGGCTGTAGAAGTAAACAATCCACCCAACACCACAACCGCCAGAGGTTGTAAAATTTCTTTGCCTGCGCCTGTACCAACTACCAGGGGAACCATGCCTAAAGCAGAGGTAAAAGCTGTCATCAAAATCGCCACCAATCTTTCCATCGCACCTTCTTTAATTACTTGCTTGAAAGGCATTCCCTTGCTTAGTTTTTGATTGAAATTATCCACCAAAAGCAAACCGTTACGAACCGCTACTCCAAATAAGGTGATAAAACCCACAAGTGAAGCTACAGAAATGATGCCACCACCGATCGCAATCGAGAAAATTCCTCCTACTAATGCCAGGGGTAAGTTAATCATAATCATCACCGCACCTGCAAAAGAATGGACAGCAAAGTACATCAGCACCGCAATAATTACTGTTCCTAAGCTACCAAATATGATTATATTTTGGGTAGCTCGTTCTTCTGATTCAAATTGTCCACCATACTGAATAAAATAACCTGAAGGCAAGATTACTTGCTGTTGTACTTGGGTCTTAATTTCATTAACAACTGATCGTAAATCTCGTCCTGACACATTCGCAGCCACAACCAATAAACGGGAAACATTTTCACGGTTGATGGTATTAGGGCCAGTACCATATTCAATTTTTGCGACTTGTGCTAGTGGGATTTTCTGTCCAGAAGGAGTATCAACTAATAAGTTACGGATAGTATCAATATTACTGCGATTTTCCGGTTTCAACCACACCAACAAATCGAATAACTGCTGTTCTTTAAGGACTTGAGATACAACTTTTCCATTCAAGGCAGTTTCTATAGTTTCTGTAAGACTTCCAATGGTAAGTCCGTAACGTGCAGCCGAAGCTCGCTCAAATTTAATCTGTAACTGACGAATAGGAATTTGTTGTTCTAACTGCAAATCAACAATACCTTTCACCTGACTCATAGCTGTTTCTACTTCCTTCCCAATCGCTCTTAATTCTATCAAATCAGGCCCAAAAACTTTCACCGCGATCGCACTTCTCACTCCTGAAAGCACTTCATCCATCCGATGCGAAATAAAGCCTCCCACGCTGGTAGCCACACCCGGTAATTTATTAAATTCCTCTCGAATTTTGGCAATACTTTCTTCTCGCTTTTTAATGCCAATATCGCTCAGTTCTACATCCAAATGTCCTAAATTTACCCCTCCGGCATCAGCATCACCGGGCGCACGTCCCGATCGCAATTGTACTGCTGTAAATCGAGGGTCATCTTTGAGAGCATTCTGCATTGAAAGTCCCATATCATTAGTAGCAGACAGGGAACTCCCAGGATAAAGTAACATTGTATTAACTAAAGATCGCTCTTGAAATTCTGGTAAAAATACTCTTCCTAGTGAGGGAAGCACAATTAAGGAAGCAATAAAAGCAGCGATGGCTGGCAATAAGATGAATTTCGGACGATTAATTGCCATATTCAAAGCTGGACGATAAAGCCGTTGGCTAAATGCCGACACCCAAGTATCATCCGATGGCAATTGACGATTTGCTAATAAGATAGCGCAAAGAGCAGGGGAAAGAGTCATTGCTACAAAAGTAGAGGCCATAATAGAAACTAAATAAGCCACTCCCATTGGGGTAAAGATTCGCCCTTCTACTCCTGTTAAAGAAAAAATCGGCGCAAATACAATAACAATGATTACTGTAGAGAAAATTACACTGGTGCGAACCTCTACCGAAGTGCTATAAACAATTTCAAAATCGTCTTTAGGCTTGCCATCTACTTGATTTTTTTGCAATCCCCGATAGCAGTTTTCCATATCCACAATTGAGTCATCCACAACAGAACCAATTGCTACTGCCAATCCCCCAAGAGTCATAGTATTTATGCCTTCCCCAAACCATGATAAAATCAACATTCCTATCAGCACCGACAAGGGAATGGCGCTGAGAGTGATGAGAGTTGTGCGCCAATTCATCAAAAACATCAGCATGATTACTGAAACAATTATGATGCCATCTCGTAGGGAATCTCGCACATTTTCAATAGCAGAATCAATAAAACTTTCTTGGCGAAAAGTTACTTGTACTTTCACATCCTGGGGTAATCCGGCTTGCACTTCCTCCATTGCTTTTTCAACTGCTCTGGTCACAGTTGGAGTATCAATTTGAGGCTGCTTGTTTACCAGTAAAACCACTCCTCTCTCACCATTAACACTACCATCTCCTCTAGCTAGTGCTGCTCCCAATTTTACCTCTGCCACATCGCGTAATTTGATGGGTTTTCCATCCCTAGATATTACTACTGATTCTGCCAATTCTTCAATGGTTTCAATCCGACCTACGCCACGAATAATTTCTTCGCGATCGGGTGTAATCAAAAAGCCCCCAGACGCATTGGTATTTGATTGCTGTGCCGCTTTTGTGACATCTTCTAAAGAGATATTAAATGCAGTTAATTTGACTGGATCGACCAAAACTTGATACTCTCTAACATCACCTCCATAGGCAATTACTTGTGATATTCCCTGCACAGCAAGTAATCTGTTAGTGACATCTCGATCGACTAACCGTCGCACTTCCATTAAATCAGTATTTGGCTCCTTTCCTTCTGCTTTTAGAGTGAAGGCATACATTAAAATTGTGGCAATCGGAGAAGATACAGGAGATATTTGCGGTTCTTCAACACCTTGAGGCAACTTTGATCGGGTTTGCTGTAAACGTTCAGCAACTAATTGTCTGGCTTGATAAATATCTGTATCGGCTTTGAAAATTACTCGAACAACTGAAATACCTACCGCCGAAGAGGATCGCACGGTTTCTACCCCCGGAGTTCCATTGACTGCGCTCTCAATTGGTAAAGTGATTAAAGACTCTACTTCTTCAGGGGCCAATCCAGAAGCTTCTGTTTGAATTTCTACTTGAGGCGGGGCAAAATTAGGAAAAACATCAAGGGGCATTATAGTTAAATTATAACTACCCAAAAAAGTAACTATTATTGCAGCGATTACAACTAGCCAACGTTGAGCGATCGACCATTTGAGGATTGAGTTGAGCATGAAGTGAAATAGTGGTAATTATTATTTGAGCTACTTTGACATAAGAATATAAAATCAGGAGAAAAAGCGGATTGTTCGCAGAAACTATGTTTATTAAAATTAAGGCTAATTGTCACACTTTATTAGTTCCCGCCACTTTCCGATCGCTCTTGCGACGACCAGCCACAACCCCAACTAAGAAACCTACAGTACATAAGATTGTTCCTCCTGCTACTCCCGCCAACCATAGAGGCATTGGAAAACTATTAAAACTAGCCTCTGTTCCATTGGGAGTTAATGCCGTTTTTTCCTCCGATTCTGAATGTTTACTATCACCTCGCAAAGATTGAGCATAAAGTTGAGGAGCGCGTTGAGTAACTATTAAATCTCCCTCAAACAAGCCACTTTTCACCTCAATTAAATCCCCGGAAGTATTACCTAAAGTAACTTCAACTGCTTGAAAAGCATTGCCATTTTGCAGGTAAACCAACTGCTTCCCATTAGCTTCTACAATGGCTGAGGTAGGAATTGCAAGAACTGGTGTTGTAGTTCGACTGGTTAATATTTCTAATTCGGCAAACATATTCGGTTTGAGGACACCATCACTATTATCAATTTCCGCTTTTACAGGAATAGCGCGGCTTTCACCTTCTACCACAGAGCCAATTAAGTTAATTATTCCGGTGAAAGTGCGGTTAGGGAAACTAGCAATTTTTACCCTGACTTTTTGACCAGACTGGATTTGATTCAGGTCTTTTTCGTAAATATTTGCTGTGGCAAAAACGCTGCTGTCGTTTAAGATACTCATCAGCGGTTTTTCCGCCGAGTTTACTGATTCTCCGAGAGTGATTTCGCGATCGGCTACCGTCCCGGAAATCGGAGCAACTACGGTAACGAGTCCTCGATCGTTGGCAGCACTTCCTAATTGTTGCAGCCGCGCTTGATAGGCTGCGTCAGCCAAGCGAATGCGCGACTGAGCGACTTCGACGGCAGTTTTGCCGCGTTTGACTTGGTTCTCGGCTTCTAGGACTTCCCGGCGACTCTGAGCTCTGGTAAGTTGAGCTTTTGCTTCTGCTACTCTGCCTTGAGATTCCCGCAATTCCCGCATAGGGAGGTCTACTTCGGCTTGTTTAATTTCGGTTTCGGCTTTGATAACTTCAGGACGGCTTTTTGCCTTAGCAACATTGGCTTTGGCTTCGGCGAAGTGGGCTTGCGATTCCAGCATTGTGCGCCGCGCGATCGCCCCTGATGCCACTAATTCTTTGTCGCGATCGAACTGTTCTTTCGCAATAGTTAATTCCGTTTCTGCCCGCGCTATTTCGGCTTGCGCTATTTCAACTTGACGCTGATAGTTTTCTTTAGCGGCTTGCACAACAGAACGCTTGTTTACTAATTCTTGTTCTTGCTGGTACTGCTTAGTTACCGCTGCCAATTGGGTTTGGGCTTGGGCGATTTCTGCTGCAGATATTTGAAGTTGGCGATCGTAATTTTCTTGAGCTAACTTAAAGTCACCCTGCGCCTGCTGCAAATCCCCTTCAGCTTCGGCTCGTTTCGCGATCGATTCCACGCGCAATTGCCCTAATTCCGCACTGGATAAAACAGCAACAGGTTGACCTTTTGATACTTTGTCACCCGGTTTAACTAGCAACTCAACCACTGTGCCGCTGACGGGAGCCCGAACTTCAACTTTTTGGTTGGGTAAAGTCTCAATTTGTCCGGTAGTTTTAATGCCCACAGCCAATCGCTGAGCTTTCACTGACTCAACTTTAATTCCGATCCGCTTCGATGTTTCCGCATCAACAGAAATAGTGGCTGGAATTTGAGTTGTTTCGCCGCTTTGGTGAAATTCATCTCCGTGTCCCGCGTGTGCCAAAACGACAGCCGGAGAACTTAGCAAAATTAGGCTGAACAAAGTTCCAGAAAAGCTGCTAATAATTGCCGGAGATTGAGCATATTTGTGAAATATCATCGTTGGCATTATCCTTGAAATCAGGTTGAGTGCCACAGGTTTAGCAGTTGGTATTTTGCCAAGGTAAGTAAGTGATACCCATTAAGTAAAGTTACTTATTAGCATTTTCCAAGAAGCGACCGCTAAGCAATGACCAAGAGCTAGAAATGCTCTACTCAACCTAGTATTTCACGGTCAAATGAAATTAGGATGAAATTTCGCATCAGCAGCCCAGATGCCCACCGGCTGCTAAAATACCCATATAAGTTGCGCCTAATGACAAGCGATTTTGCTGTAGATTTTTTTCCGTTTTGTTTATCTCTTCTGGCGCTGCAATTTCTTTTGTCAATGCGCTCAGTAGCTCATCTACGGCTGCATTTGATTTATAAGTGGTGTTTAATTCCAAGCTATTCAATATCATAAACTACCCTCTCTATCTATATAGCTTTTTGCTGACTTATCTACTACTTTAGAGGTAGGGCTGATCCATTGTCTACAGTATTATTACGTAATTTTCTACTACTTTAGAGGTAGGGCGGTTCAATTATCTACAGTATGTGTAGGTACTCTCAAGAAACTGAGGTGGAGTCAGACAAATGCTGACAGCCACAGTCGAGCTACATTACTTTGTCTACCAAGGTTGTCGCCACTTTTTCATTTGCTCAATTTCTGGGCTTTGTGAAGCAAGTATTTCCTGAACTATTGACCTACTGTGATTCATGTCACTCCTGTTGTGGATTTGTGTCACGTTTTTTTAGGTGAGCTAAATTACTGTTTGTACCAAGCCTGCCGCCACTGTTTCATTTGCTCAATTTCTTGCTTTTGCGAAGTCAGAATTTCTTGAGCTAATTTCTTCATTTCCGGCCGTTTCGACTTCTTCAAAACATCTTCAGCCATCACTAAAGCTCCTTCGTGGTGGGGAATCATCGCATTGATAAATCGCAAGTCAAATTGGTCGTCAGCGGCCCCTAAATCCATGCTCATCATCATGCTTTGCATTTGTTCTGGAGTCATGGCCATCATGTGACCCATGGGAGCGTGATAAGCCATCGGCGTACTGCTGGCTTTGGGATACCAAGCTTTTCGCCACTCTTTCATTTGATTTATTTCGCGGTTTTGAGCAGCAATTATATCAGTGGCAAGTTTTTTCATTTCCGGGCGTTTGGATTGTTTAAGCACATCTTGAGCCATGTTTACAGCACCTTGATGGTGTACTGTCATCCCATCAATAAATCGCAAATCGTAGTCGGCATCAGCCGGGCCTAAATCCATTGACATATCGTGATTCATGCCATGATTCATACCACCCATGCCGCCGCCTTGTGCCACGTTTTGCTTGTTGTTTGCTTCGGTTGCAGCCGTAACGTTTGGGGCTTGAGTTTCACTGGAGGGGGCTTTTGAACAAGCTGCAAGCACTCCACTGGTTAAAGCGGCTGTGGCGGTCAACATCAGTGCTGCAAAGCCTGTTTTCAATGAAATTGGTTTCATAGAGCTTATATCCTTAAAACGGCCATTAATCTTCAGCTTTTCACATATAAATGAAATTAGGATGAAATTTTTGCGGTGAACTTGTAAAGAATTATTGCTCTGCCCTCGATCGCACTCAAAGTTAAGATTTACAGAACTCACTTGAACCTGATTATGTAGGGTACGCAGTGCGCGCCTTACGCCTATGGGTAGCGTGTCAAACCACTTTTTTCATAATTCCTGATTTATTTTACAATTCCCCTTGACTCTCCTGTGGACTGGAGACTTTACAATGGAGTTAATTCATTGATTGAGCAGAGTAGTTTCTGCTGAGGTTGAAATTATGACTTTACAGCTAAAAGTTCCTAAGATGGCTTGTTCTGCTTGTGCGACTACAATCACAAAAGCAGTCCAAGCCATTGACTCAGCCTCAAAAGTTGAGGCCGATCTCAAGACAAAATTGGTCACGATTCAAACAGCTAAGTCAGAAAGTGAAGTTAGGAAAGCGATCGCATCGGCGGGCTATCCAACTATTTAAAGACAAAGGGTAAATGTCTCATTGAGGATGGCATATATGGATAATCTCACACTTAGATTGCGGGGCATGAGTTGTGCTTCTTGTGCTTCATCTATCGAACAAGCCATTCAATCTGTTCCCGGCGTACTTGAGTGTCATGTCAATTTTGGGATGGAACAAGCAACCATCCAATACGACTCCCAGCAAACCAACTTAGAAACTATTCAATCGGCGGTTGACGATGCGGGATACGAAGCTTTGCCGCTTCAAGAAATGGCGGCGCCAGAGGATGATTCCGAACAAGCCGATCGCAAATCTGAATCTCAAACCTTGCAGCGAAAACTCTGGACAGCAGGTATCATCAGCATCCTGCTAGTTGTGGGCGCTATTCCAGCGATGACCGGCTTGCACCTGCCATTTATTCCCGCGTGGCTGCACAATTATTGGCTGCAATTAGTCCTGACATCCCCCGTACAATTTTGGTGCGGGAAATCGTTTTATGTGGGAGCTTGGAAATCCCTAAAACGGCGGGTGGCGACAATGGATACTCTGATTGCCTTGGGTACAAGTGCTGCTTACTTTTATTCTGTATTTGTGACATTTTTCCCAGGCTTATTCACAGCCCAAGGTTTAAATTCTGGCGTTTACTACGAAGTTGCCGCCAGCGTTATTGCCTTAATTTTGTTGGGGAAAACCCTAGAAAATCGGGCGAAGGGAGAGACTTCCGAAGCCATTCGCAAACTCATGGGTTTGCAAGCAAAAACTGCTCGGATAATTCGCAACGGGGAAGAGTTGGAAGTGCCGATCGCCCAAGTGGAGATTGGCGACATCGTGCAGGTGCGACCGGGAGAGCAAATCCCCGTAGACGGAGATGTAATTGAGGGTGCTTCGACGGTAGACGAAGCAATGGTTACGGGAGAAAGTTTGCCTGTCAAAAAGCAGCTTGGCGACGAAGTTATCGGAGCCACAATTAATAAAACTGGCAGCTTCAAGTTTCGGGCGACAAGAGTTGGCAAAGATACATTTTTAGCGCAAATTGTCAAGATGGTGCAAGATGCACAGGGTTCAAAAGCACCGATTCAAAAGTTAGCAGACCAAGTAACTGGTTGGTTTGTTCCCATAGTAATTGCCGTCGCTTTAGCTACTTTCATTATCTGGTTTAACGCGACGGGAAACTTCACTCTCGCCACCGTGACGATGGTGGAAGTGCTGATTATTGCCTGTCCCTGCGCTTTGGGTTTGGCGACTCCGACTGCTGTGATGGTGGGAACTGGGAAAGGTGCAGAAAACGGGATTTTAATTAAAGGAGCCGAGAGTTTAGAATTGGCTCACCAAATCCAAATTATCGTGTTAGATAAAACTGGAACTCTCACAGAAGGCAAGCCGACTGTAACTGATTTTGTGACAATTAAAGGAACGGCGAACAGCCATGAGTTAAAGTTGCTGCAATTGGCGGCGTCAGTAGAGCGAAATTCGGAGCATCCTTTGGGGGAAGCTGTTGTTAGATATGCTCAATCCCAAGAGGTAAATTTGACGGATGTTAAGAATTTTGAGGCGATCGCGGGGAGTGGGGTGCGCGGGGTTGTAGGCGGAAAGTCGATCGTCTTGGGAACGCTGAGGTGGATGCAGGAACTAGGCTGCGATACTGAATATCTGGAACTGCGCGCGAGAGCTTTGGAAGCTGCGAGCAAAACGGTTGTTTGGATGGCTGTAGAAGGCAAAATAGAGGCAATTCTGGGCATTGCGGATGCTCTCAAACCATCGTCAGCGCAGGCGGTGAAAGCACTTCAAAAACTTGGTTTGGAGGTGGCGATGCTGACGGGGGATAACCGCGCGACTGCGGAGTCGATCGCCCAATCCGTGGGCATTACTCGTGTTTTTGCGGAAGTTAGACCCGACCAAAAAGCAGCTCAAATTCAAGCCCTGCAACGGGGAGGAAAGATTGTGGCGATGGTGGGAGACGGGATTAACGATGCACCGGCTTTGGCCTTAGCAGACGTAGGAATTGCGATCGGCACCGGCACAGATGTGGCGATCGCCGCCAGCGACATTACCTTAATTTCAGGAGATTTGCAAGGCATAGTTACAGCAATTAAGCTTTCCCGCGCCACCATGCGGAACATCCGCGAAAATCTGTTTTTTGCGTTTATTTATAACATCGCTGGAATACCGATCGCGGCGGGAATTTTGTACCCCATTTTTGGCTGGCTGCTAAATCCAATTATCGCCGGTGCAGCAATGGCTTTCAGTTCAGTCTCTGTAGTTACTAATGCTTTGCGATTACGGAACTTTCAAGCCAAATCTAGTGCATAAATTTGGAGGAATGAGAAAAATGTTACACCATCGTCAATTTTGGGGAAGTCTCGCGAGTTTAGGACTTGTGATGGGAATTGCATCGGGAGTTCAAGCTGCCGAAATGTCCGTCCCGCATTCTACTTCAACGACTCAATTCCGCAGCATTGAACAGCCACTAGGTTTAAAAGTTGGCGTAACAATAGGTGGTTTGACATTAATAGGTTTGGAATTGTGGTGGTTTTTGTTCAGTAAAGCTAAAGGGCAGAAAGCTGAATATATTCAGGGGATACAAGAGTTGACTATTACTGTAGACGGGGGTTATGAGCCTGCCACTGTAGTTGTGAAAGCAGGTAAATTAGTCCGGCTCAATTTCTTGAGGCGCGACCCCAACAGTTGTCTGGAAAAAGTGTTGTTACCAGATTTTCACATTGTGCGCGAATTACCTCTAAATCAGGTGACGGCTGTTGAATTCACCCCTCAAAAACCTGGACGATACTTATTTACTTGCGGCATGAATATGTTTAGGGGTGTGGTGGAAGTACAAAGCTAAATCAAATAGACAGTTATCAACCTGTGGCAATTGCGACGGTTGAGGCGCGAGTTTTTTCAGCAAGAAATCGCTAAAATAGATTAAAGCTTAAAAAATTTGGAGTGAGCTAAATGCAACTACTACACACGATGCTCCGAGTCGCCAACCTGGAAGAGTCCCTCAAATTTTACACCGAGGTTCTGGGCATGAAATTGCTGCGGAAAAAGGACTATCCAGACGGTAAATTTACTCTGGCTTTTGTGGGCTACGGCGATGAATCAGACACTACAGTTTTGGAGTTAACATACAACTGGGGCGTCACAGAGTACAATTTGGGTGATGCTTACGGTCATATTGCGATCGGCGTTGACGACATTTACGGTACTTGCGAAGAAATTAAAGCCCGCAGCGGTAAAGTTATTCGGGAACCCGGCCCGATGAAGCACGGTTCAACTGTCATCGCTTTTGTGCAAGATCCAGATGGATATAAAGTTGAATTAATTCAACTGGCAAATCAAGGTAGCAGCACCCAGAAAGTAGCAGCAACAACCGCATCCTAAATTTCTTAAGAGGGGGAAGGGGAAGGAAAAACTATCTTCCCTCTTCCGTTTTCCTTTTGACAACAGTCGTACCCACAACTGTCAACTGTCAACTGTCAACTGAAACTTTTAATGCGATCGCACCGACGGTACAAACTGTTGCAAATAAATTTTTTGCCACAATATAGAAAAACTGCTCCCTATTTGGCTTAAGCTATCAAATTTTGGAAGTAATTTAGATTCTCGGCGCTGGTTTAAAGCAGCGATCCCAGAAAAAAATACAGATAATACTAGCAAAAATACTACTATCACACTAAATAAAATAGTCCAATAAACTAAAAATTCGCTTGTGTAGCTGACCGCGAATATCCACTTAATCACTAAATCCGATAAATACAAAAACAGCCCTACTGAAAACCCCACCCTGAATAATAGCCACGTCCACTTAAACATATCTGTTGCAGTCTTGCTATTTTTGGACGCAGAAAGTTCTAACTCTCTAATTTGGCTGTTAATATTTGAGGTGATTTCATACAAAGTATGCTGCAAAGCATCTCTGATATAATTGAGTTCATTGTCCAGGTTTATGCACTGCTCGGATGTACTTTTATCCAAGCTCAGGTTTTGGATTTGTTTGCGGTGCGCCGCCAGTTTATTGTCTAGAGTGTAATCCCATTTTTCTAGCCGATCTACAGTCAAATACAAAAGTTCCCTATTAGCATCTAACAACCTCTGGCAATTTATGATTGACTTAACTAACTTGCTGAGATTGTTGATATGCTCCTCTAGAGTATTTTGGGATTCCCTTTGTGTAGCTGACAATAAACTTGCGAGTTCGACATCCCGATCGCCACACAGCGACAAAGCCTCACCATACAAGTCGTCAATTTCCATTTGACCGAAATACAGTGACGCTTTGTACTCTTCTATTTCGGGAAGAGTCAGACATTCTAAGGGCTGATATTTTACCTTAAATTTATATACCAGCGCTGTCATAATCTGCGCCGATTTTCGGTCTAGCTTATCTTTGTAAGGTTCTAAAATAATTGTAGCTAAATTTTTTACTTTCGCTTCCGGGTGGTGCAGGAACTCAAAAATTTTGGCAAGTATTTTAGAGAATTCCCAGTCATTAAAATTATTTTCTGCAACTTCCAAAAAGTTTGTTACCGCTGCATCGTTTTCAGCATTCAATTTGTACGGGCCCGTAAGTGCGATCGCAGCAAATACTCGATCGATCCAAAACAGATATTCTTCGCAATCCATTGGCAGACTGGGCAGCAGCCAGCTAGGGCCGTACACCCAAAAATCGAGACAATTCTCATATTCCTTGTGGCTGTCATGTCTGCTGCTGTCACCTAAAGCAATTTTGTTGCTTGCTAATAGTTGAATTTGCTCTTCTACAACCCGTCGCTCAATTTCCTCTGCATTGATTGTGGCATTGACAGCACCTTCCTTGCCTTGCCATTGGCCTGCTTCATCCAACCAAATTGACTTAATACTAACAGCCGCAGACCACCGAATTAAAGGAGTCGCTCCCCCTCGCGCTTCCTGTTCTAACGCCGCCAGCAGATTTTTGCTAAAATCACTTGCTCTAGCTTCTCTCTCACTTGATATCAGCCCCTCTCGCACATTCCCCAATGCCTGAATTGCCAAAGCCCGAAATAGCAAATTCGGATGCGGTTTTCTGACGGCTTGCGGTATATTTTCTCTGAATATTCCGCTGTTGGGTACGCCCAAAACTTCAGCAAAAGGCTCGATGCCGCACTGTTGCAGGAATTTTTCAACTAGGTTTATTCTTTGCCAAGGTTGAGTATATTTAGTGAGAAGGAAGATGAGTGCTGTGCCGCTGCACCCCCTTGACTCAGGGATGTTAGTGCGATCGAGTTTCCACACATTGCTCGTCATAATTTGTCGCCATGACAATTGCTAGATATGGAGGCCGTTGTTGGATGCTGAATTCAGCATTACATTTACTATGGCTTTTTGTCAATATTAGTCTTGGACGCATAGGGAGTTATCAACCCGGTTTCACGAGTAAGTTTATTATAACTCAAGCCTAGATTTTTCCTATAAACCTAGTTGATCAAGGCCAATGTGCGTCCCGAACTCAATATATTATTTAGCAATAATTGGTCAAATGTCACACTTTTAGATTTTGCCACGAAACTCAACCTACTAAAGTCATTTTTTTGTCGGATCTTTTAAGATTTTGTCGCTCACCATTTTGTCAACGATTAAGTCGCTGATAATTTGAGCTCCGTGGGATGTAAAGTGCAAGCCGTCATTATTTTTTACATAGCCTCGCTTACCAGATTTATTAGCCATTACAGGAACAAATTTTCCGGCTTTTCCAAAAGTGTCCCAAGTAGAAATAAATTCGATTTTGGATGAAGATTTGCTGGCATTTTTATAAATATCGTTCATGATGGGAAAAGCTTTGAGATACGGAGATTTGTTAGGGATCGATTGACCGACCCAATACACTTTTCTGACGGATGACGAATCCAGTAACTTGGCATATCTTTCAACTCTTTCTTGATAAGCTTTTTGCCATTCCTTGGTCAGGACAGCGCGGCCTTTTCCTTGAGAATCAATGATATTTTGACGATCATTTGCTCCGAACAAAACTATCACTACATCCGGCTGGTAATTATTAAGAATTTGGCGAGTTCTGGCATACCAATCATAATAATCTATCCGATTTAATCCAGTCGAGACCTTATAGTCTATTTTGGTATCGGCGATATTGTATTTTTTCTTAAGAGTGTACTGGAGTTGAATTCCTAAGTCGAACATTACCGAATCTCCAATAAATAAAAATTTGCGATAAGGTATGGTCAGTTTGGGTTTAGCTGGAGTTGTTTTTTTAACTGGGGTTGGTTTTTTAACTGGAGTTTGTTTTTGAGGATTAGCAGGCTTTGGGGGTTCAACGGCAGCTTTTGTTTCGGTTTTGACAGGAGGAATTTCTGCTTCTTTGGGGAGGCTATCGAAGTTAATATCTTTAATTTTGCTCCAAAAATCTTGTTCTGATTTTCTGAAACCGTCTATTTCGATCTGGCGCGCTGCTTCTTTGATTTCTGCACTGGCGAAAGGAGTTGAAGCAAAGCTTTTTAGAAATAATGATAAGTTTGAAAATATTAAAGTGAGAATTACAGAAGTAACAATCAGCAAAATTTCCCGGTCTTTCATATTTCTTAGAAATTAAAGTAAATAAAAGGCGGCATGGTACTTGGCCCCAACATCAAGATAGTATACACGAGCAGCGAAACTAAGACAACCCGAAAAAAAATGTTTTTTAATGACAATACGGTTTGCAATAGTTCGGAGATGCGATCGCCCCACAAGTTGATAGCGCCAATGACTGCAATTACTAAATACAATTGCCAAAAGTTAAATTGAAAAGTGGCTACCGCAGGATTGACAATTCCTTGAAAAAAACTCACCGCCGTTTCCCAGTTGGGAGTGCCGAAAAATACCCAGCTACAAGTAACAAAAGTAAATGTTAGCAGCCAACTGCAAAATTTAGCCAATCTGGGAAAGGCATAGTCTAATTTAAAGTGGATAGCTTGGGGGAGATCTTTACATAAATGGTTGACAATTAATCCTAAACCGTGAATTGCTCCCCAGAAAATAAAGTTTAAACCTGCGCCGTGCCACAATCCACCGATCGCCATTGTTAAAAAGAGATTGAGGTACTTCCTCAACTTGCCGTATTTGTTGCCGCCAAAGGGAAAGTAAACGTAATCCCTCAGCCACTCGGAAAGACTGATGTGCCACCTTTTCCAAAATTCTTGCAGGCTGAGCGATCGGTATGGCATATTAAAGTTGGCAATGGGTTTAAAACCCAGCAAACACGAGATGCCGTTGGCTAAATCCGAGTAGCCACTGAAATCTACGTAAATTAAACAGGAATAGGAAATTGCCGCGAGGATTAAATCGATGCTGCTATACTGCTGGGGGACTGTGAATGGCAGTTGAGTGAAGTTAAACAAAAAGCTCGATAAAGTATATTTTTTGAATAGTCCCGACAAAATCAAGACTATAACTTCTTCGATTTGATAGTCGTATTTTTTAGGTGAATTTAACTGCGAGTAAAATTCGCGAGCTCGCGAGATTGGCCCGGAGGCAATTTGGGGAAAGTAGGTAATGTAGGTGGCATAGTCTACAAATTTTGGACAAGGGATTTTTTGCTGGTAGCAGTCGATTAAATGAGAAATCATTCTAAAAGTGTAGAAAGACACGCCGACGGGGGCGATTATTTGCAAAACTGGAAAGTTGGCTGGAATTTGTAGCTGGTTCAGTACCTCAAATAAAGAAGTTACAAAGAAGTTGCAATATTTAAAGATGCCGAGATAGCCAATGTTGAAAATTAGACCGGAGATTAAAGCAATTTTTTTATACTTACTGTTGCAGAGAACCCGGAGAATGATATAATTGTAGAGTGTCGATAAAATAAGCAGCAATAGAAAGTCTAAACTCCAAAAGGAATAAAATAATAAACTCGAAACTAACAAAACAATTTTATACAAATCTACTTGGGGTTTCACCGAGACGATCAGGCTAAAAACAATTAGGAAAAATACTAAAAATTGGTAAGTGGGAAATAGCATAAATTTCAGTTGCTAAAAAATCTTGATTCTGGCAATATTTTTATAAGTACGGCCAGCGAACCTATCCCGAAGGGAATCGACAGAGTCGGTCTGAACGCACCCAATTTCGGGGTGGATTGCCGACTGTAAGCTTTTGCAACAGGTCAATTAGGTTATAACTTCCGCCTTAGTTAACCGCACTCATAAATTCATAATCCTGTTTAAAGATTATGATGGTTATGAGACGATGTATTAACGGATAACAACAGGAATCCCCTTGATTGCGAGGAACCAACGTGCAGCCAACAGACCCTAGCAAATTTACAGATCAAGCCTGGGAAGCCATTGTCAAATCCCAGGATGTAGCCCGCCGCTTTGCCAATCAGCAGCTAGAGGTTGAACATTTAGCCATCGCCCTTCTCGAACAGCAAGGCCAGGCCAACAGCATTCTCAGCAAAGCTGGAGTCGATGTCGCCCGCTTTGCCCAGCAGTTAGATGCTTTTGCCAAACGACAGCCCAGAGTTGCCAACGCTGACCAACTATACCTCGGCCGCGGCTTAGAAGTGATGTTAGATGTTGCCGAGGCCACCAGGGCGACTTGGCAAGATAATTTTATCGCCGTTGAACATTTATTAATTGGTTTAGTAGAAGACGAACGAGTCGGCCGCAGGTTGCTGACAAAAGGCGACGGGCCGCCGGGCCGCCCAGGTTACGATCGCAAACCCCCAGCCGGTACACTCGATCGACCAAAACTCGAAGAAGCAATCAAATTAGTCCGCGCCACCGCTAAAGCCCAAGAAAAAAATTCCGAAACCGGGAAAGGCAGCCGCAGCAGCGCTAAAGCGCAAGATCAAGATGGCGAAGCTAACTCCGACGCCCTCAGCAAGTACGGCCGCGATTTGACAGAAGCCGCCAAAGCCGGCAAACTCGACCCAGTAATCGGCCGCGACGAGGAAATCCGCCGCGTGGTACAAGTTCTTTCCCGTCGTCAAAAAAACAATCCGGTGTTAATTGGCGATCCCGGAGTCGGAAAAACTGCGATCGCCGAAGGTTTAGCCCAGCGAATTGTCAACGGCGACGTACCGGAATCTTTGAAAAATCGCCAGCTATTTAGCCTCGACATGGGCAGTTTAATTGCTGGGGCAAAATTCCGGGGCGAATTTGAAGAACGATTGCGGTCTGTCCTGCGGGAAGTCATCGATTCCGACGGGCAAATTGTCCTATTTATTGACGAATTGCACACGGTTGTCGGGACTGGTGGCGGTGGCAGTTCCGGTTCGGGAATGGATGCGGGAAATTTGTTAAAACCAATGTTGGCGAGAGGTGAATTGCGCTGTATCGGCGCTACAACTCTCGACGAATTCCGCAAGAATATTGAAAAAGATCCTGCACTGGAACGTCGATTTCAACAAGTATTTGTCGGCGAACCCAGCGTTGAAGATACTGTTTCGATTTTGCGCGGATTGAAAGACCGTTACGAACGCCACCACGGGGTAAAAATTACTGATTCGGCCTTGGTAGCTGCTGCAACTTTGTCTTTTCGCTATATTTCCGATCGCTTTTTGCCGGACAAGGCGATCGACCTTGTAGATGAAGCGGCCGCCCATTTGAAAATGGAGATTACCTCTAAACCAGTGGAATTGGAAGGAATCGACCGCCGGGTGATGCAGTTGGAAATGGAAAAATTGTCGATCGAAGGCGAAGGAAAAGGTGCTCTCGCCCCTGGGCTCGGCTTCCGCGTCGAACGCATCACATCTGAGATTGACATCTTAAAAGTCAAGCAGGAAAAATTGTCCTCTCAGTGGTTGGGCGAAAAGCAGTTGTTGGATGCAATCAATAAATTGAAAGCAGAAGAAGACCAACTGCGAGTCCAAATCGAACAGGCAGAAAGGGCTTACGATTTGAATAAAGCCGCACAGTTAAAGTATGGGAAGTTGGAAACTGCGGTGCGCGATCGCGAAGCGAAAGAAGCGGAACTTTTGAAACAGCAAGCTCAAGGTTCTTCCCTGCTGCGGGAAAAAGTTACTGAGGGCGATATTGCGGAAATTGTCGCTAAATGGACGGGCATTCCGGTTAATCGGTTGTTAGAATCAGAACGCCAAAAATTGCTGCAATTGGAAAAACACTTGCACCAAAAAGTTATCGGTCAAGAGGAAGCTGTAACAGCCGTGGCAGCGGCAATTCGGCGCGCTAGGGCGGGCATGAAAGACCCCGGAAGACCGATCGGCTCTTTCTTGTTTATGGGCCCCACAGGCGTCGGAAAAACTGAGTTAGCGCGGGCTTTGGCGGAGTTTTTGTTTGACAGCGATGATGCGATCGTCCGTATCGATATGTCGGAATACATGGAGAAGCACAGCGTTTCTCGGTTGGTAGGAGCTCCTCCCGGATATGTCGGTTACGATGAAGGGGGACAACTTTCCGAAGCTGTGCGGAGACATCCTTATTCGGTAGTGCTGTTTGACGAAGTGGAAAAAGCGCACCCGGACGTATTTAACATTTTGCTGCAAGTGTTGGATGACGGCAGAATTACCGATTCTCAAGGTCGAGTGGTTGACTTTAGAAATACCGTAATTGTGATGACTAGCAATATCGGCAGCGACCACATTTTAGACGTGTTTACTAAGAAGGAAAAAACCGTCAAAAAACCTGCGAGTCGGAAGCAGGAAACGAAAGATTTGTCAAGTCAAAAGACAGATTATAAAGTGGCTGCCGATGGTACCGTTGAGGTGTCGGCCGAGCGAGTCGATGTTGATACTGTAACTAAGAGTGAAAACAAGACTGAACACAAGACTGAAAACAAGAGCGAAAATGAAAATTTATTGACTCAAGACCGGGAGACAGACCAAGAGTACGAACAGATGTTAAAACGGGTGATGACAGCGCTGCGATCGCACTTCAGGCCTGAATTTCTCAATCGGGTGGACGAGATAATTTTGTTCCACACTTTGAGCAAGGTCGAACTGCGGCAAATTGTCAGCATTCAAGTCAAGCGGATCGAGCGTTTGTTGGCCGAGCAAAAAATCACTTTGGAACTGTCGGATGCGGCGAAAAACCATATCACAGATGTCGGTTACGACCCGGTTTACGGCGCTCGTCCCTTGAAACGCGCCATCCAGCGGGAGTTGGAAAACCCGCTGGCTAACAAGATTCTGGAAAATGCGTTTGTGGAGGGTGATACAATTGCGATCGACTGCGAAAATAACTCTTTGCAATTTCGCAAAAAAGATTCTCGCCCAGCGCTGACAGGTAACAGTTTGTAGTTGCCGAATAGTTAGGAACAGGCAAGATGCCTGTTCCACACACAATCAATTTTCTTGTGGAACAGGCATCCTGTCTGTTATTGAAAATTAGGAATAGGCATCCTGCCTGTTATTTAAAATGGTGAAACCTGTTACTTGATATCAAGAATTCGAGATGGTGCGGCTGCCGTAAGCATCCATGCTGTAGGCGGGAACGCGAACGCTGTAATCCATCTCTGTTGCTGTGACTGCTACAGCCAATTTTTCAAAAGATTCATCGTTCCAATTCCGCTCGTGGATGGGCTTTGACTGTTCCCCGAGGAAATATGCTTGAGTGCCAATTACTGAGGCTGCGACCCAACCGACGATTAAAAGAGCGATTACAATAGCCATATTTGCTTTTTCCTTAACTTTTGTTGCTTTATGTAAACTAATGTAACGAAAATTAGTAATCAACGTCAAGGTACTGTAATGTCGTGGCAACCGTCCGGCAGGTAGTAAATACCGCACCTAATCCTGAGTCTGTAGGGTGTGCTTAGTGTCAACAAGGGATCTAGACTGGGCTACTAGCGAGAGATACAGAGGGGTTTCAGGCTTAAGTTGACACGCCTTGGTAGGGTGTGCACCGCGCATCGGTAGCTAGCACAGTACCCGGATTGCGAACTGTATCCAAAATAGCAAAATAGATTGTTGAGATTTTATAGTTAAGAAATTATAAGTTTTGCGTTAATAAATTACGATTAAAAGTCTGCCGCTGGCATGAGGATCGCGGTCAAATTATAAGTTATGATTTATCAGTTTGGGTTTGAACTAACAAATCCCAATTACTACATTTTAAGTACAAATTCCCAATTACCAATCATCGCTAAAAATCATGGCAAACTCAATGTTAAATGACGATCCCTTGTGGTTCAAAGACGCGATTATTTACGAAGTACCAGTTCGGGCTTTTGCCGACAGCAATGCAGACGGCATCGGCGACTTTAGAGGACTGACAGAAAAACTGGATTACCTGCAAAACTTGGGAGTAACAGCTATTTGGGTACTGCCATTTTTTCCCTCGCCGCTCCGAGACGACGGCTACGATACATCTCACTATACTACGGTCAACCCGATTTACGGCACATTAGAGGATTTTAAAGACCTTTTAGAAGCAGCGCACGAGCGGGGAATTCGAGTCATTATTGAGTTGATTGTCAACCACACTTCCGATCAGCACGCTTGGTTTCAGCGAGCGCGCCGCGCCCCGAAAGGCAGTAACGAAAGAGATTTTTATGTGTGGAGCGACACGCCGGAAAAATATCAAGATGCTCGGATTATTTTCAAAGATTTTGAAACCTCTAATTGGGCTTGGGATGCGGTAGCAAAAGCTTATTACTGGCACCGTTTTTATGCCCACCAACCAGATCTGAATTACGACAATCCGGCTGTCCGCCAAGCCATCTTAGATGTGGTAGATTTCTGGTTGGCACTGGGAGTAGACGGACTGCGGATGGATGCGGTGCCTTACCTGTACGAGCGCGAAGGTACTAACTGCGAAAACCTGCCAGAAACTCACCAATTCCTGAAGCAATTGCGGCAGCACGTAGATGAGAAATTCCCGAACCGGATGCTGCTGGCTGAGGCGAATCAGTGGCCCGAGGATGCGGTTGAATATTACGCTAATGGGGATGAATGTCACATGAACTTTCATTTTCCGCTGATGCCGCGTTTATTTATGGCTTTGCATATGGAAGATAGCTTCCCAATTAGCGACATTCTCCAGCAAACTCCGCATATTCCCAATAACTGTCAGTGGGCATTATTTTTGCGGAATCACGATGAATTGACGCTGGAAATGGTGAGTGATGAAGACCGAGATTATATGTATCGGGTTTACGCTCAAGACACTCAGGCGAGAATTAATTTGGGCATCCGCCGCCGCTTGGCTCCTTTGATGGGAAATAACCGCCGCCGCATCGAGTTGATGAATGCTTTGCTGCTGTCTCTTCCGGGTACGCCGGTGCTTTACTACGGCGATGAAATTGGCATGGGAGACAATATCTATTTGGGCGATCGCAACGGGGTGAGAACTCCGATGCAGTGGAGTGGCGATCGCAATGCCGGTTTCAGCCGTGCTAACCCGCAGCGGCTGTACGCACCGCCAATTGTTGACCCTGAATATCACTACGAATCTATTAACGTGGAAGCGCTGCGGGCGAATCCGAGTTCTCTTTGGTGGTGGATGAAACGCCTAATTGCAATTAGGCAGCGCTTCCAAGCATTCGGTCGCGGGACTTGCGAGTTTCTGTACCCGGAAAACCGCAAAGTTTTAGCTTTTGTACGCACTTATCAAGACGAACACATCCTCGTAGTGGCTAATTTGTCGCGCTTCGTCCAGACGGCAGAATTAGACCTTGCGCCTTTTAAAGGTGCTGTTCCCGTGGAGATTTTCGGCCGCACGGAGTTTCCTCCTGTTGGCGAGTTGCCTTACTTTTTGTGCTTGAGTCCTCACACGTTTTACTGGTTTACTCTTACTGTTAAAAATGAAGATTTTTCGTCGCACGGTCATCATACAGACTTGCCTAGTTTAGCGGTGATTGGCAATTGGAAAACTGCTTTTGCTACAAGTCAGTTAAGCGATATGCTGCTCAATCTTTTGCCGGGATACCTGCGACGCCATCGCTGGTATAGCGGTACAGACAGGACAATTCAATCATTAGAAATAAGTGATGTTGTACCAGTTGAATGTAAAGATAGTGCGGGGGAGCAATCTCAAGTTTACATTCTGTTCTTGCTGTTGAATTATACTGAAGGTATGCCGGAAACTTACGTTTTGCCTTTAGGTTGGGAAGAGATGAAAGGTGATGTGGACGATCGGGCGATCGCGCGCCTGCACTTCCCAGAAACCAACAAGGAAGTCGGCATACTATTTGATGCTGCTGGGGAGAAAGGTTTTCTGAGCTCGCTGCTGGGGGCGATCGCCAATTCTCGCAGTTACACAGGTGTGGCAGGTCAACTGCTAGGAATTGCCGACAGTGCATTCAAATCAGAAGAAGAGTTAGCGCAGCTCGAACCTCACCTGTTCAAAAAAGAACAAAGCAATACATCTGCAGGTTACGGCGACCGCTTCGTCCTAAAAATATTGCGAAAAGTCGAGGAAGGAATTAACCCTGAATTAGAAATCGGACGCTTTTTAACAGAGCGCAACTCGATCCAACACTACGCTCCAATTACCGGAGCATTGGAATATCACACACCAGCACAACAAGTCCTTACAGTCGGAATCCTACAAAAATTAATCCCCGACAGCGTAGATGCTTGGTCTTATACATTAGACACACTGCGTGACTATTTCGAGCAAGTAATGACAGTAGAAGCAAAGCATTCCGGCGAAAATTTATCTATTTCCCCCGAAAATTATTTACCGAGCGCTTTGACCGGACAAACGCAGCGGCAGCCAAACTCGCTAGTAGCGGATTTATCCCTAGAAATTCCGCCATTAGCTCGCGAACTCATCGGCTCTTACTTAGCATCAGCCGAACTTTTAGGTAAGCGGACAGCCGAACTTCACCTCGCTTTAGCTTCTGACACAGAAAATCCCGCTTTTGCCCCTGAAAGCTTCACCTCCTTTTACCAGCGTTCCATTTATCAACACATGAGAAATCTGGCCGGAAGAACTTTGCTGGAGCTAAAAAAACGGCTGTCCAAACTGCCGCCAGAAATACAAAAATCGGCGCAAACGCTCCTCAACCGCGAAGATTTGCTCATGGAACGTTTCAAGTCTATTTTGAACTTGAGAATCACCGCCGATAGAATTCGCTGTCACGGGGACTTTCATTTTGGGCAAGTTCTTTATACAGGCAAAGACTTCGTAATTATTGATTTCGGAGGAGAACGCGATCGACCCTTAAGCGAGCGGCGGATGAAGAGGTCGCCCCTGCGAGATGTTGCGGGAATGCTGCAATCTTTGAGTTACGCTGTTACTTTGGCACTCCGCAATGAAGTAGAAAGCGGCATGATTCGCCCTGAAAATCTCCCGGAGATGCAGCAGTGGGCGAACGTTTGGCACCGCTGGGTCAGCCTCACTTTCCTTAACAGCTATTTGGTAACAGCAGCCGATGCAAGTTTCTTGCCCAAATCTATACCGGAACTACAAGTTTTGCTGGATGCTTACATTTTGGAAAAAGCGGTTGCCGAGCTAGCCTACGAACTGAATTACCGCTTGGATTGGGCGGAAATTCCGCTTCAGCGGATTCTACAATTGCTGAATTAATAAGGGCGGGTTTATCTATACTCGTTAGGGTGCGTGACTTTTTAGTTCCTCAATTAACAGCGAGATGCTGGAAAGTCACGCACCTTACATGACACCAAATCTGCTTGGATAACGATTTGATCGGCGAATATAATTCGCTCTTCTACAAAGCAATACGGCGCCAAGCGAGGCTAGAAGAAAAGATGGTAAAAAACCGATTTCGTATTACTTAAAATAAAGAGCAGCTTGATATAAAACTTGTTCTTGATGGGTTAACAAAGTGCAGTCAGAAAGCGGGTAAGCCACACAAGTAACAGCATAGCCCGCTTGCAATTCAGACGGCTTCAAAAACTTTTGTTCGCTTTGGTCGATTTCACCGCTCAGCAGTTTGACAACGCAAGCAGAACACTCTCCTTGCTTGCATCCATTCGGCAAGCGAATGCCGGCATCTTCTGCCATATCTAAGATATACTGGTCGTCTGGTACTGCGATCGTGCGATCGAGCGCGAGAGCCTCATTCACCAACCGAACTTGATAAACTGCCATTTTTTCCTTCTTCCTCGCGAAAGGGCGGGTTTACGATGCTGTTAGTCCTACCAAATATTTCGGGTAAAACCCGCCCCTACAACTAGAAAGGGCGGATTTATATCGTGTATATCTAGACAAGTGCTTCTTGATAATCGAGATTTTCACCTAGATAAATAGCCCGAATATCCTCCGGCAAATTTGATTCTAAACTTTGATATCCTTTTTGCAGCAAAGCCTTTACCTGAGCGGGGGAAATAGCTTCGCCTTCTGCTTGCAAATAAGCGGCAATTCGAGTTTCGCTCCAGCGGAAAGTCTGAGCCATCAATACCACTAAACGAGGCAGCGGCGCCAACAATTCCAAGGCTTGTTTGACGTAACACCACAGGGGAGGCGGAGCCGATTGCAAAGAGTAGTGAATCGACTCAACAGGGGGCAATTCAGCTTGATTTATGCAGACTGCGGTAACATTAATCAGCCAGTTTTGGAGACTGAGATTTCCGCCATCAGACTCTTGGATCTCGCGGCGCAAATCCAGGCCTCGCAGTTCGTGATAGATGTGCAGCCAAGTGTGGGCAAACAGGTAATCGCCTTGTACGGGCGATCGTACGGAATGGCGAATCAGGGAGTGTACAATTTGAGCATAGCGGCAAAAAATCGCCGTGAAGAAGCGACCCTGATCGGGATGGTTTTGAAACAGGGTCAATAATTCCTGATCGCTGTGATGGAACAGGGATTTGACTACAGGATGGTTGAGTTCTGAAAAATTAGGTGTTTGCACAATTGTTCTGGAATAGCTTGGAGAATAAATGCTGGTGCAGCCCGATTCTACACTACGATCTACATTTGAGGCAACTACTTAAAAACTGTTGATATTTAAGTCAATTAATTATATAATAGAGTTGTTGGTGATGCTGCATTAATTTAAATTAATACATATAAACTCTATGTATCCAGCGCACCTAAAAAGATAATTAGTTGTTTCAATGGTAAGGTTATTGTATGTCTAGCATTAATACTGGTATCGAATGGTGCGATCGAACATGGAATCCTACAACAGGCTGCGATAAAGTTAGTCCGGGCTGCACACATTGTTACGCCGAAGCATTAACAAAACGGTTTCATACTAATTTTCCTAACGGATTTACTTTAACCGAATACCCAAAGCGCTTGAACGAACCTAAGAGTTGGCGAAAGCCGAGTCGCATTTTTGTTAACTCAATGAGCGATTTGTTCCATGAAGATGTTTCTCTTGAATTTCTGAAACAAGTCTTTGATGTAATGCGTGAAACTCCTCACCACATTTATCAAATTCTTACGAAGCGACATGAGCGTTTAGTAGAGTTAGCTCCTCAACTTGAGTGGTCGGATAATATTTGGATGGGGGTGTCTGTTGAAAATCAAAACTATGTTCATCGGGTGGATCATTTGCGACAAGTCAATGCAAAGGTACGCTTTTTATCCTGCGAACCACTTTTAGGGCCGTTACAGCTTGATTTAACAGGAATTCACTGGGTAATAGTTGGGGGAGAGTCGGGGCAAAAACACCGTCCGATGCAAGCCGAATGGGCACAAAGTATTCGGGATCAATGTCAGGATGCTGGAGTCGCGTTTTTCTTTAAGCAATGGGGAGGTAGAACACCTAAAGCTGCTGGGAGACTGTTGGATGGGAAAATTTGGGATGAGATGCCCGATGTGTTGGAGCGGCATTTAACAAAGTGCAAACAGCACGCACTGGAACCCAATCGAAAAAGCAACAACGTAGGTGTTACTGCTTTGCTGGAAATGTGATTTTTACCGTCTCTGCCAGTGTATTTTTTCTTCTTTTATTAACAGGTGGATCGGTGATAATTTTTCCCTCCGCCTCCAGTTTAAGCAAAACCTCCCTGTAGTTTTTCTCAATGTAGCGCTTGCCAACGTGATGGCGATTATAAATGTCTACTCTAGTTAATGTCTGAGCTGCAAATTCATCCATAAGCATATTCTCAAGCTCATCAAGAGGTCGGTAAAGTTCATATAACAAAGGATACTTGGGTGGCGCTGGATTGTACTCTAAAGACGGAACACCTTGTTTAAAACTAGAGCTTTCTCCAGCCATGACACCTTTCATAATTGAATAACCCAATACATTCTTTGATACAAAAATCAGGTGATGGCTAGTCCTATTGCCGCTCTCATTTTTGAACCCAAAGGGTAGTACATATGAACCACCTATTTCTTTCAATGCCTGACAGATAGCTTCCACAATTATTAACTCTCGCTCGTCTGGTTGCTTCGACTCAAGGTGTTCTCTCAGATGATCTGCTCGTTCTTTACCAAAAAGGGCGTTCATATGGGACTCTACTGCTGCATTATTCAACCCCATATTAATCCGGTTGTAGTTGAAGAAAAATATGCAATCGCATCCCCAACTAATGATTAGTGAACCAATTAGTCTAAGTGACAAGCCTTTGTAACCCCAAGGATCAATAAAAAAGAGTGTAGGAACATTATTAATTTGCCGAACTTCTTGGACGATTTCTTCTCCAACCTCCTTATTTAAAACTTTTGGTTCATGTTGTAATCTACCTATGTTGGGGATGGCTGCTATAGCCTGTTGGAGAGAGTGAGTATTATTGGAGTCTTTATCATTAAACAGTGTTACTAGCATTTCTGACATATCTGGATCGGCAATAGCACGTTCCAATATAAGTAGTGGAGTAGACTTAGAACCGTCTTGATAGCGACCGGGCCCAGAGAACAAATCAATATAGGCAATGTTACTATTCCATTTCTTGGCTCTTGGTATAATTACCTTTGCCCAAGCCCAAAAGTATTTAGCAACTATTTCTGATTTCACTAAAGAATTATCTCTGGACTCATCAAAGAAAGAACTGTCAGCCATCACTGTTACCTCTACACTCTAGTTCCTTTTACGGATACTGCATAATAGTACCATAACCTCCGCCCCCCGGAGTTTCAATTACAAACACATCCCCAGACTGCATTTCCACACTCGCCGTACTCCCCAATTCCTCAACTTTTCCATCAACCGTTTCAACATAATTCCGTCCAACTTTCCCCGCTTCACCCCGATTCAAACCGCAAGGAGAAATCACCCGCCGCCCCGATAAAATTCCCGCCGTCATCGCCTCCCGAAACCGCACTCGCCGCACAACTCCATTACCGCCACTATGAGATCCATTCCCCCCACTATTAGCCCGAATTGCAAAACTTTCTAACAACACCGGGAAGCGCCATTCTAATACTTCTGGGTCTGTTAAACGCGAATTAGTCATGTGAGTTTGTACCGCATCAGTACCATCAAAAATTGCCCCCGCACCCGAACCGCCACAAATAGTTTCATAATATTGATAGCGCTGATTTCCAAAGGTAAAATTATTCATAGTTCCCTGAGAAGCAGCCATCACTCCCAAAGCACAATACAAAGCATCGGTAATATTCTGCGATGTTTCCACATTTCCGGCAACTACCGCCGCTGGATAGCGAGGATTCAGCATACAGCCTTCGGGATTGATGATTTCGAGAGGTTTCAAACAGCCCGCATTTAGAGGAATATCGTCATCTACTAATGTGCGGAAAACATACAAAACAGCGGCTTTGCACACCGCAGCCGGAGCATTAAAATTGTTGGTTTGTTGACCGGAAGTGCCAGTAAAATCTATTTTTGCACTGCGCGCAGATTTGTCAATTGTAATCGCTACCTTAATTTGTCCGCCGCTATCCATCGGATAAGTAAATTCGCCATCTTGCAAAACATCAATTACCCTGCGTACCGACTCTTCCGCATTGTCTTGTACGAAGCCCATATAAGCTTGCACAGTCTCTAATCCATAATGCTCTACCATCTTGAGAAGTTCTTCGGCTCCGCGCTTGTTAGCAGCAATTTGTGCTTGCAAATCGGCTATATTTTGAGCGTAATTGCGAACAGGAAAATTCCCCGCTGTCAGAAGTTCTAGTAATTCTTTTTCTCGAAAATTGCCCTCGCTTACTAACAGGAAATTGTCAAGCAATACACCTTCTTCAGTTACTGTTGTACTGTTGGGAGGCATGGAACCGGGAGTAATGCCGCCGATGTCGGCGTGGTGTCCCCGCGAGGCAACATAAAACAAAGGAAGGGAGGAATCACGAGCAAATACTGGAGTAATAACGGTGATATCTGGTAAATGCGTGCCGCCGTTGTAGGGATTGTTAGAAACATAAACATTGCCGGGTTGAATCGCATTGCCTTGTGTTAAAATTAAAGCTTCAACGCTTTCGCTCATCGAACCCAAATGTACGGGAATGTGCGGCGCGTTGGCAACTAATTGCCCGTTTTTGTCGAAAATTGCACAGGAAAAGTCGAGACGTTCTTTGATGTTGACTGAGGAACTTGTGTTTTGCAATGTGACGCCCATTTGTTCCGCGATCGCCCGAAACAAATTATTAAAGATTTCCAGCAAAACCGGATCTGATTTAACCGCAGATAAACGCGAATGAACGCGGATATTATCTGCGTCCATCTGCGTGCATTTGCGGTTCAAAATTATATCGTTTCTTTCTGTTAATACCGCTTCCCAGCCCGGTTCTATGATATTAGTTCCCGTAGCTTCAACAATCATAGCAGGGCCTTCTATGCAGTCGCCCGATCGCAAATCGTCTCTCTGATAAACAGGCGTTTCCCGCCACCCGCCAGCAACATAGGTTTGCACGGTTGAAATTGGTTGCACAGGCAAGATGCGCGTCCCACCAGAGGGGGAAATTGTGGATGCTTCCGGCACATCCATTCTTTCTACAACTTCCACCGAAACCGCTTCCACAATCAGCGGTTTTTCTGGCATAATAAAACTGTAACGCTGTCGGTGGGATGCTTCAAATTCAGCCTGCATGACCTCAATATTGTCAGCAAAATTTACCGCCAAAACCGAGTCACTTCCCTGATATTTTAAGCGCAACTTGCTAACAACTAAAACCTCAGACTCATTCTCTGTGTTCTCTGCGCCTCTGCGGTTCAATTCCCTCTTTCCCTCAGCCTCCAGTAGGGTTAAAATATAATGTAAATCAGGTAATAATTCTGGATTTAATTGTTCCTCGATCGCCCTTTCGCGAATAGCCCGCACATCAGCCAAACCCATACCGTAAGCGGACAACACACCCGCATAAGGGTGAATAAATACCCGTTTCATCCCCAAAGCATCAGCGATCGCACAAGCGTGTTGGCCGCCCGCACCGCCGAAACAGCACAATGTATACTCCGAAACATCGTAACCGCGCTGAAGCGAGATTTTTTTGACAGCATTTGCCATCTTTTCCACTGCGATCGCCAAAAAACCCTCCGCCACCTCTTCGGCCGTCCTCTCGCCCCCAATTTCCCCCGCTAATTGTCCAAATTTTTGCTTTACTACGTCAGGGGCGATCGGCAAATCTCCATTCAATCCAAATACTTTCGGGAAAAAATCCGGTTGAATTTTCCCCAACATCACATTGCAATCAGTCACCGTCAAGGGGCCGCCTTTGCGATAGCAAGCAGGCCCAGGATTGGCCCCTGCAGACTCCGGCCCGACGCGGTAGCGAGCCCCGTCAAAAAAGACAATTGAACCGCCGCCGGCTGCTACAGTGTGAATTGCCATCACGGGCGATCGCAATCTCACCCCAGCAATTTCCGTCTCAAATTCGCGTTCGTATTCGCCGTTAAAATGGGCAACATCTGTGGAAGTTCCGCCCATATCAAAGGTAATAATTTTATCAAAACCTGCCTTTTTGCTGGTTTGAACAGCACCGACAATTCCCCCAGCAGGCCCGGATAAAATACTGTTTTTTCCTTGAAATTGTGCGGCGTCCACTAAGCCGCCATTCGATTGCATAAACATTAATTTGGGGAATTGGGAATTGGGCATTGGGGATTGGGCATTGGGCATTAATAATCCCTCGTTCCCGGAATCTGCCTCTATTAACTGACTGATTACTTGTTCGACATAACGCCGTAAAATCGGAGATAAATAAGCATCGACAACCGCAGTATCTCCCCGCGAAATCAGTTTCATCAGCGGGCTAACTTCGTGAGATACTGAAATTTGAGTAAAGCCAATTTCTTTCGCTATTTTAGCAACTTGTTTTTCGTGTTCCGAGTAGCGGTAGCCGTGCATGAATACGATCGCACAACTGCGAATTCCCTCATCGTATGCTTGCTGCAAAGACGGGATAAATTCGGGATTGACAGCAGTTAACTCCTCACCTTGAGCGCTGTAGCGTTCTGCAACTTCAATAACTCGATCGTACAGCATCTGGGGCAAAACAATGTGACGCGCGAAAATATTCGGGCGGTTTTGATAGCCAATTCTCAGCGCATCGCCGAAACCTTTAGTAATTAACAGAATTGTGCGATCGCCCTTTCGTTCCAGCAAAGCATTTGTCGCCACCGTCGTCCCCATTTTAATCGCTTCAATTTCGGTGGCGGGTATGGGAACATCTGCGGGAATTCTCAAAATATCGCGAATTCCTTGAACAGCGGCGTCGGTGTAGCGTTCTGGGTTTTCCGACAGCAGCTTGTGAATGACTAATTTACCGTCGGGGCTGTTGGCGACAATATCGGTAAAAGTACCGCCGCGATCGATCCAAAATTGCCAGCGAGTGCGATCGGGATAAGTAGGATTCATATCTCTTTTTTTTGAAATTTTTGCTTGATTAATTTACAAGTATTCAACAAAATTCTGTTCGAGTCAATTCATAAAATTCATAACTTCTCGTCATAAAAGTCATAATTTCTGACCGCTCAAACTAGCAGGCGATCGATCGTGTTAATTATAGATGTCGAATGCCCTTGACTAACCCCTGACAAACACCAGCCAGAAAATCCAAATCCAAAGTCTCAATCCTATCGCTTTCTCGATGATAATGCGGATTTCGCATATTAGCAGTATCAGTCACCATAATAGCCGGATAACCATTATCCCAAAAAGGAACATGATCGCTGCGGCGAGTATCCGGCACAATTAAACCTCGATTCGGCACCGGCAGCCACTCGCAGGGCTGACCAGATTTGCGAATTTTGCCACTCAAATTAATCAAATCGGGAACCGTCCGCAAAGTGCCAATTAAAGCAATAAAATTGCCACTATTTGGATAAAAATATTTCAAGCCAGCGGGATAGCTTTGAGAATTAGGATTATGGTTGCAATAACCCAACATTTCCAAAGAAATCATTAACCGGATTGACTTTTGCTGTTGCTTGTATTTAGCTGCATGATGACTGCTTCCCAAATAACCGTATTCTTCCATATCGAAGGCGACTAATTGCACTGGATATTTGAGCGGCGCAGATGCGATCTCCCTTGCGAGTTCCAGGAAAACAGCAACACCAGTAGCATTATCATCCGCCCCAGGTGATCCGGGTGCAGTATCGTAATGAGCACCAATTACGATCGGCGGCAACCGCTTCTTACTCGCCCGATCTAAGGGGGGTAAATCCAAGATAAAATTGTGATGAATTCGGCCGCGCACCGAAAAATCGTCAATTTCTACAGTTCCCCACTGTGCCAACTGTTCGCGGATGTATTGCTGAACATAAAAATGCCCTTCGGATGCGAGGTATGGATTGCGATCGCGTACAATTTGAATCAGATGGCTGTGCAAGCGTTCTTTGAGATTCATGCGATCGGAGATACAATGAGTACATTAAGATTATATGGGATTGAATTATGATTGGAGAAGTCAGAATCGAAAATTATAAGTCCATTCAAAAGCTGAAGCTAGAGTTAGGACGAGTAACTGTATTGATCGGTGAAAATGGCTGCGGCAAGAGTAATATCCTAGAGGCGATCGCCCTGGCTTCTGCGGCGGCAGATGATAAGCTGGATAACGAGTTTTTAGCTTCTCGGGGCATCAGAGTTACAGAACCTCAATTTATGCGATCGGCTTTTGAAATCAAAAATTTGGTTAAAGATATTGAAATCGATATCAAAGGAAATGATGAAGAAAAATTTAGTTGTATTTTACATAATGATAACTCTCCATATTCTCAGTGGGTTAGTAAAAAGAAGGATATAGTTACTAACAGTTCTATAGATAATGTTTTTTCAAAATTGGGAACCACAGAAGATGTTATGTCGATAGATAATTCACAACAAGAAGCATCGAAAAATCCCAAAGAAGAACCATTAAAAATAAAACAACAAGAAACTTTAAAAGCAATGTTAAAGGCAATACCACCAGAAATTTTATTACGTTCTATTAACTTATCTTTTAGAAAATTTTATGATTCTTCTAAATTATTCTCATCATTAATTAAATTTACCATTTACTCTCCTGAAAATCTAGCCTTACGAACTTTTGAAAAAGAAGGGCAAATTCAACCATTAGGCATTAATGGAGAAGGCTTGTTTAAACTATTAAAAGTTTTGAATTCAGATAACCAGGAGCAGCTTTATGAAATCAAGAAAAAACTGCAATTGATAGATTGGTTTCAAGATTTTGAAGCTCCTCCAAATTTATCAAGTATTCAAAACTCTCTCCAAATTAAAGATAGATACTTAGATCCCGATTTAGCTTACTTCGATCAAAGAAGTTCTAATGAAGGGTTTTTGTTTTTGCTTTTTTACTTTGCTTTATTTATTAGCGATCTCACTCCTAAATTTTTTGCAATAGATAACATTGATGCTTCCCTCAACCCCAGATTGTGTCGCCGATTAATGCAAGAATTAGTCGAATTAGCAAAAAAACAGGACAAACAAGTTATATTCACAACCCACAACCCGGCAGTTTTGGACGGTTTAGATTTAGATGATGATGAACAGCGGCTGTTTGTGATCTACCGCAACCAATTAGGGCATACTAAAGCTAGACGCATTCTCAAACCTGAACCTCTCGAAGGACAGGAACCTGTAAAATTATCCGAGGCTTTTTTGAGGGGCTATATCGGAGGACTTCCTAAGAATTTTTAATATGATTAGTTTTGGATTAATTACTGAGGGATTGACTGACCAGATTGTGATTGAAAATATTTTAGCAGGATATTTCAATAGTCCAGATTTAGTTATCACACAACTTCAACCAGAAAGAGATAAAGACAATGACAATAAATCCACATACGGCGGCTGGACTCTAGTTTTTAATTATTGTAAGTCAAGAGATTTTCAAGAAGCATTGCAATTTATTGACTATATCATTATCCAAATAGATACGGATGTTTCAGAAGATTATAATATCCCCAAGCAAGATGAAAACGGTGAATTTACTCCTCAGCAGTTAATTGAAAAAGTTATTGAAAAGTTTAGGGGTGCAAGCGGCGATGATTTTTACAGCAAATATCAACAAAAAATTATATTTGCAATCTCCGTACATTCTATTGAGTGTTGGTTGCTTCCACTGTATTATACGGACAAAAAGAAAAAATCTAAAGTTAAAAACTGTCTCGATACTTTAAATCTGCAAGTTGAGAAAAAACACAAGTTTAGGATCGATGCTAAAAATCCTAAATATTATCGAGTAATTTCAGAACAATATAGCAAGCCTAAAGTTTTGATCAAGCATTACGCAGAAAATCCCAGTTTTAAAATTTTTATAGAAGAGATTCAAAGCAGAGACATTAAGATTGGTGATGAAGAGGATTGGTAATGAAGCAAGTTATTATGTCATATAATAGAAACATAGTTATCGGAGATTACCATGCAAGCATACAAACTGAGAGGTAAAATCGATGCAACTGGCAACTTGGTAGTTGTGGAACCCGTGAATATGCCGCCGGGAGATGTAGAAATCATCGTCTTGCAGCTAGCTGATACGGTTAAACAAGCCAGCGCGTCAGAAAATGCGATCGCACCTGAAGCACCTCAAAAAAAGTTTAAAACTAACGTGAAGGCATTTCAAGGTTTATTCGATCGAGATGCTGTACCGGAACCGCTGGATTTTGACGATCCAGACAAACAAGCAAAATGGGAATATTTAAAGGAAAAACATAACTTGTGAAAATCCTGATAGACACCAATATAATAGTAGATGTTGCGCTCGAACGAGAACCTTTCTTTTCTGAGAGCGATCGCATTTTAACTTTTGTTGAAGAAGCACAAATTCAAGGCTATATTTCAGCCTCAACTTTTAGCGACCTTTACTATATTATCCGCAGAAACAGAGGTCGCGATTGGACGCTGGATTTTTTGCGGCAGCTAGCCACATTTTGTCAAGTAGCAACCGTAGATAACTCTGTGATTTCAATGGCATTAACTTGCAACTTCAAGGATTTTGAAGATGCGATTCAGTACAGCACTGCTGTAATCAATCGAATTGATGCCATTGTCACCCGCAACCCGCGAGATTTTCCAGTTACTACTCCTAGGATTTTAACTCCAAATCAGTTAATTCAAGAATTAACCAATTCTCCCTAAACTTTTCCACCTGCTAAACTTCTGATTCAAATTCGCTAACCCGCAACTGCACGGGTAATTCTACAGAATTCAACTCAGACGATTCTAATAATCCTGTTGCTTCAACTTCTGCACTCGCTTCACCCGATCGCACTTTCTTCAATTTCTCACCCAAAGTATCCCGCTGGTTAATCAAATAAATACTAACCAAAGTCAGCCCAACTCCCATCGATTGCAACGGATTGAGCACTTCGCCCAAGAACAAATTGCCGAACAGCAAAGCAAATACAGGCGTAAGAAAGGTAAGAGAACTTAAACTTGTTAGACTGCCACTTGAAGCAAAATAAAAGAATAAACCGTAGGCGATCGCACTTCCGAACACAGTAGAATAACCTAACGCCATCCAGCCGGAAAAATCGATATTCACAAACTGTTCAGACTCAGTTGCAGCCGAAATTGCCAACAGCGGCAAACCGCCCAAAATCATGTGCCAACCAGTCGCCACCACCGGGTCAACATAACGGCAAACCCAGCGCACCAAAACCGTACCCACAGCCATCGACAAAGCAGCCAACAGCATCAACCATTCTCCACCCTGAAACAACTGTTCGATACCCGCAGAAACCTGCCTGTTTTCAGGATGAAAAAGCCCCAAAATCCAGCCATCGGGCAACCCGATCAAACTGATGCCCGCAACGCCAATAACTAATCCCAACCAGCCCCAAAAACCTATTTTTTCTTGAAACAGCCACAAACACAAAATCGCCACAGCTAGCGGTTGAGAATCAATCATCACCGAACCCAAACCCGCACCGGTTCTCGCCAAACCTTCGGCTAAAAAGCCTTGAAACAAAGTAGCGTCAACCAAAGCAAACAGCGAAATCCACAGCCAAGCTTTCCAACCCTGCGGCTGCGGTTTTCCCATGAATGCCGCCGCCAGCAGCACCAACACGCCCGCAGGTACTAAACGCACGAATGCCACAAACAGCGGCGTTGTGTGCGGCATCACCCCCTTCATGGCTACCATCGCGGTTCCCCACAGGAAAAACGGCGCAATTAGCAACAGCGGGGCAAAAGGCAGTTTTGAATCGGTAAGCTTTAGCTGCATGGCGGAGACTCCAAATAATTGATGAGATTGGCTCTCACGAGAATGATGTAGATTTGTTAAGCAATTTTTACAATTATATATCGCTGTTGAGTTAAATTCGATCGCACTTATGGCAGAGGAACCCGAAACTTAGAGAGTGGAAGAGTCCGAGAGTGAGGGAACCACAGATGCGGAAAATCTTCCCTCTGCCAGATCCCAATGCCTTCTTCCCTCGGATGAGTCAAACTAGAAGTTAGCTACCAAAATCCGTAACATTGCCCGAAAACTGCCCATGATTTGGCCATTCAAGCCCCGCTACCGCAAACAAATAGCCCGTATCGAAATCACCGGAGCCATTGCCGGAGAAACCCGCAAACGAGTCCTAGAAGCTCTCAAAACCGTTGAAGAACGCAAATTTCCCGCCTTGCTGCTGCGGATAGACAGCCCCGGCGGCACTGTCGGCGATTCCCAGGAAATTTACAGCGCACTCAAGCGTCTGCGCGAAAAAGTCAAAATTGTTGCCAGTTTCGGCAATATTTCAGCTTCGGGCGGAGTTTACATCGGCATGGGAGCCGAGCATATCGTTGCTAATCCCGGTACAATTACCGGCAGCATTGGCGTGATTATCCGGGGCAACAATCTAGAACGGCTGTTAGAAAAAGTAGGCGTTTCTTTTCAGGTGATTAAATCGGGGCCGTATAAAGATATCTTGGCATTCGATCGCGAATTGACCGATCCTGAACAGCAAATTCTGCAAGACTTGATCGACACCAGCTACCAGCAATTCGTGGAAACCGTTGCCGAAGCCCGGAACTTGGGTGTTGAGAAAGTGAAAAGTTTTGCCGATGGTCGCGTTTTTACTGGTCAGCAAGCCTTAGAATTGGGTTTGGTCGATCGACTGGGAACAGAAGAGGACGCTCGCCGCCTTGCCGCCGAACTCGCTGGCCTCGACCCGGAAAAAACCGAGTCTTGCACCCTAGAAAAACAAAAACCTTTCCTAAATCGCGTCTTGGGGAGTAGTCTGGATATATCTGGGCTTTCAGCTTACAATAATGTGCTGGAATTCGAGCTTTCTACTAGCGGTTTGCCGCTGTGGATGTATCGCCCGTGATTAAATAAATTAGTCATTAGTCAGGAGTCAGTAGTCATTCGTTATTCCCTGGATGATTGGGCGATTGAAATCTGTTGACCTCAAACTCAAATGTGGCGCTTCGCCCATCATAAGCGCTTTGCGCTGGCTTCGCCTACGAGTTCGAGGTAAAACTACACAAACGAAGTCCACTCAAGCGGGGACTAAGAAATAAAGTGGGTATTTAAGCCTAATTTAGTATGACTAATGACTAATAACTAATGACTAATGACTAATGACTAATAACAAAAATATGGAGGAAATTTGCGTGGAGTGGCAAGTGCGGGGGATTCGTGGGGCAACAACTGCTAGCGAGAATTCGGTGGCAGCAATTCGAGAAGCGGTGAGAGAATTATTAGATGAATTAGAAGCAAAAAATGATATAAATCCCGATTTAATTATTAGTGCTACGTTTTCTGCAACTCGTGATTTAGATGCTGTGTTTCCGGCCGCGATCGCCCGCGAACGTCCTCACTGGTGTAATGTTCCTTTGTTGGACGTACAGCAAATGCACGTTGAGGGTGCTTTGGAACGCTGCATCCGGTTTTTAATTCACGTTAACTGGCAGGCACATACTGAAATTTATCATCCTTATTTGCGGGGAGCTCAAAATTTGCGCCCCGATAGGAATTTAGCGGTGGCGGTGGCTGGGGAAAAATAATAGATTCACTTTGGGCTTGATTTAAAAGTTAACTCACCATTACAGGTGGGTTTATTTTTTACGGGACTTGATACAGTACAAAACCTGCCCTGGGGATATATGGTTAAAAGCTTTTGTTATAAAAAAAACCCGGTTTCTCAAAGAAACCGGGTTTTTTGTCAATCAGACGCTTTCTTGTGATGCAGCCTAATCCCTAAAAAGATGTCATATATAAAACTCCAAAAGTCCTTTTTCCCTTCCAATATTCCCAAACTTTGAGGGGAACCCTTTTCATCCAACAGCGGCTTCACAGCTTCGTAAGCAGGCTTGTAATTGTACCAAGGAATAGAAGGCCACAAGTGATGAATCAGATGATAATTCTGCCCCAAAATCAAGATATTTAGAATAGGACTAGGATATACTCTGGCATTTTTCCAACGATCGCGCTCGTGAAAAGGACGGTGCGGTAAATAATCAAAAAATAACCCCAACGCCAACCCCACCACCAAAGCCGGAGAAAACCAAAAATTCAGGACGTAATCTAAATGGTCGTATTGAATCGAGATATACACGATCGCAATCACAAACAAACGGCTGAGAAACCATTCCAATAATTCGTATTTCCGCCACAGTTTGCGCTTAAAAAAGAAAATCTCGTGGTAAAAAAACCTCGCAGCAATCAACCACAAAGGCCCGCCGGTCGAAACATAATGGTCTGGATCGTTATCTGGGTCATTGACGTGGGCGTGATGCTGCATATGTACCCGCGTAAACACCGGGAAAGCAAAACCCAACATCAAGGCGCTACCGTGTCCCAAAATAGCATTAACTGTGCGATCGCGATGGGCTGCATGATGAGACGCATCGTGAATCACAGTTCCAGCCATGTGCAAAGCCAACACGTTCAATAAAAAACAGCACCATTGGGGCCATTCCCAATACCAGAAACCCAAGTAAGAAATCACGATAATCGCTACTGCACTCAAAAACAGCAGCAGTGTCGGATTAAAGTCACCGGGAGGACTCAGAAACTCTTTCGGCACTGTCAGCGGCCGTCCTGCCTCCGACATCTTTGTTAAGACTCCTTAATATTTCACACTTGCGTAGTATAAGATACAAGCCGGACAATAGTAAAGTTTTATGAAAGAACTGAGTTCGATCGCCAGAAACTAGCGTCTGTACAAGCAGCAAAGTATTGCTGTTGTACAAGGATACCAGTCCTAAATTAGCCAAAAGAGTTCAGCAGACCAAATAAAATAAATGGGTATGTCTGTATTTATGTCAAGCCTGAGATCGGAAAAATTTGCAAAAAAGAGCGCTCCCCAAGAAAAAATTACCGATGGGTAAAAAGTCAGATATTCTATATATTGTTCAATACCTGCTTTCTTGACGACTATCAAAATTTTTAAGACTTGAGAGTAGCGTCATTGCTTGTAGTCAGGAACCTCAGCTATCAGGCATGAGGCTTGTAAGAGATTCTTGCGAGCCGTCCTGACCAGCCTAAGACTTTCGAGGTCTACGTTTTTTGAGTCACGACACCCTGGGATGCGAAGCTAGTCCCCTGCCCTGTCATTTGCAGTTAAACAGTTTTAAGGTCACTGAAACAGTGCTGCAAGTTTAACAAGCTCTCAAAACATTGGCGAAGCTAACTTTACCCGTAAGGGAGTTTTGGAGAAGACCACATCTCCACGGAGGGGCAACCATACCCCTCCACCCCAATCCAATGTAAAGCCGTCCTAGAAGGACGGGGTTTCAGCCCTCCGCTACGCTCCGCCCATTTTTCTGATGAAACGTTAGCCGAAATTTAAACACTAAATCCACCTGCCTCCCCAGAACACCGCTGATGCAATTGCCAAAAGCCCTACGCCGGACTAAAATCGTCGCCACCATTGGCCCAGCAACTTCGGATCCACAAGTGCTGCGCCAGCTCATAGAAGCCGGTGCCACAACTTTGCGACTCAACTTTTCCCACGGAACAGAAGAAGACCACCAGCGCAGCATTCGCTTAATCCGGCAAACATCCTTTGAACTCAACCAGCCGGTAGCCATCCTCCAAGACCTCCAAGGCCCGAAAATTCGTTTAGGGCGTTTTGAGACAGGCTCTATAGTTGTCAAAAACGGCGATCCTTTCATTCTCACCAGTCGCCAAGTTCCCGGCACCGAACTCATTTCTTCCGTTACCTACGACCCCCTAGCAGACGAAGTTCCAGAGGGAGCAGTAATTCTGCTTGACGACGGCAAAGTGGAAATGCTGGTCGAAAAAGTAGACCGCGCGGCGCGGGAATTGTACTGCCGCGTCGTCGTCGGCGGGCCGCTTTCCAACAACAAAGGCGTGAATTTTCCGGGAGTTTACCTGTCAATTAAAGCGCTGACTGATAAAGACCGCAAAGATTTAATGTTCGGCCTCGACCAAGGTGTCGATTGGGTAGCCCTGAGCTTTGTGCGGAATCCCCAAGATGTGCTCGAAATTAAAGAGCTGATTGCCAGTGCGGGCAAGCAAGTACCGGTGATTGCTAAGATCGAAAAGCACGAGGCGATCGAACAAATGGAGGAAATTCTCACCCTTTGCAACGGCGTGATGGTCGCCCGTGGCGATTTGGGAGTGGAACTACCCGCCGAAGATGTGCCGATTTTGCAAAAGCGGCTGATTGCTACCTCCAACCGCCTGGGTATTCCGGTAATTACCGCTACCCAGATGCTCGACAGCATGGTCAACAATCCCCGTCCCACCCGCGCCGAGATTTCCGACGTGGCAAACGCGATTCTTGACGGAACTGATGCAGTGATGCTCTCGAATGAAACCGCTGTCGGCAAGTTCCCCGTCGAAGCGGTGGCGACGATGGCGAGAATTGCGGTGCGGATGGAGAGGGAAGGAATAAAGCGGAATATTAGGAATGTAGAAGATATTGGTCGATCGATCCCCAACGGCATCAGCCAAGCAGTCAGCCAAATCTCTGAACAATTGAACGCCGCTGCCATCATGACGCTGACCAAAACCGGCGCCACAGCCCGAAATGTCTCGAAGTTCCGGCCCAAAACTCCGATTTTGGCAGTTACTCCTCACGTAGACGTAGCCCGACAACTGCAATTAGTATGGGGAGTAAAACCCTTGCTGGTGCTGGATTTGCCCTCCACCGGCCAGACATTTCACTCTGCCATGACAGTCGCCCAGGAAAAAGAGTTAGTGTGCGACGGAGATTTAGTGGTGATGACCGCCGGTACTCTGCAAGGCGTTGCCGGATCAACGGATTTGATCAAAGTTGAAGTAGTGACAGCAGTTTTAGGCAAAGGCACCGGTGTCGGTTTGGGATCGGTAAGTGGCATGGCCAGGGTTGCTCGCACTGCTGCGGATGTAGGCAATTTCCACGCTGGAGAAATTTTGGTAGTGGAACGCACCAGTGTTGCTTTTGTCGAGATGATTCGGAAAGCCGCAGGTGTAGTGACGGAAGAGGACAGTTTGACTTCTCACGCCGCGATTATCGGTTTGCGCTTGGGCGTGCCGGTGATGGTGGGCGTAAAGAATGCCACGCGCGTAATTCGCGACGGAACTATGCTGACGCTGGATATGCAGCGGGGTTTAGTTTATTCCGGGGCCAGAGGCGGCTCAACTGACGCGGAAGTCACCGTTTAACTGTTGGTGAGCTACGAGTTGTGGAGTTTTGAATTAAATTCTACAACTCGTTGCTTTTATCGCTTAGGTTGTGCTATAATTCAAAATTGTCTGTGCCGATGTAGCTCAGGGGTAGAGTATTCGATTCGTAATCGAACGGTCGTGGGTTCAAATCCCACCATCGGCTTTGGGTTTCAGCGATTTTTGATTTTAGGATTTGTGAGAATGTAGCAAATTTGTAGCAAAACGCAGTTTAACTGCTCAAAAATGCTCTCGGCAAAGTAGCCGAGAGCATTTTTATTTTCCCTAAATCCTTGTGTGGTGGAGATTATGAATTTTTTTAATCATATCGTTTCCGGTTGCATCGGTTCGGTATTGTTCAAATGTCCAAACAGTCAGTTTTCATATCAATTCCGGTTGTATATGATGAAACAGCAGAGGACACAGAGGATACAGAGAAAGGGAAGAGAGAGATGAATAATTCCGATGCCAACGGATTTGATATCCTATCGTTTCCGGTTGCATTGGAATAATAAAATCGAGTCAACATTTAACACTCAACAATTCAGTTTTTCGACCACTCTTTCAACAGTCAACAGTCAACAGTCAACAGTCAACAGAGGACTTACATTCCTGACTACAAACCTGACATCGTATTACTTTGGGGGCCGGGGGAGGCGAAAACTCAGGGGACTGAGGATTTGATTGAGAGTTCGCAGTTGTTCTGCGGTACCCAAACAAATCAGCATATCTCCTCCTTCGATCGCAGTTTCTCCAGTAGGCCCGACAATCAAAGTCCCGCCAGCGCGCCGCACCGCTAAAACCAAGGCCCCCGATTGCGATCGCAACTTGGCATTTCTCAAAGTTTCCCCAACGTAGACACAACTATTGGGATCGACCAAAAATTCTTCCATGTAAAAAGAACTGTCGGTACCCGTCAAAACACCGTCTAAAAAATCCATAACTTGAGGCCGCAAAGCCGCCGCCGCCATGCGCTTTCCCCCGGTAATGTAGGGGGATACAACGGCATCGGCCCCGCCCCGCTGCAACTTCTTTACGGCTTCTTCTGTGGTGGCGCGGGCGATCGCCCGTACCTTCGGATTCAGAGTTTTCGCTGACATGACAGTGTATAAATTCTCGGCATCCGAAGGCAAAGCTGCTACTATGCAAATTGCGCGATCGATCCCCACACTCAGCAAAATTTCGTCCAAAGTCGCGTCTCCTTGGACAGCCATGTAGCCCAGCGTCAAAGCTGCCTCAACCGACTGTACAGCCGAATCTATCACCACAAAAGAGATGTTTTCGGCCTGAAATTCCAAGGCAATTTGGCGGCCCGTGCGCCCAAAACCGCAGAGAATGTAATGCCCGATCAAAGAATCTACCAATCGTCGCTGCTGCCTAATTCTTGCTCCTTCTTGAAAATATCCTTCAATCAGCGCTTCTGTAAAGCGGTTGACGATGAAACCAATCACAATCACGCCCATCAAAATTAGGCATATGGTAAACAGTCGCCCGCGTTTGCCGAGGGGCTGAAGTTCACCGTAGCCCACAGTTGCTAGGGTAAAGACTGTCATGTAAGCGGCATCGAGCAAAGACCATTTTTCCACCAGACAATACCAGAGAGTACCGGTGCATAAAATGCCGCCAAGGGCGATGACTCCGCTTCTTAAGTCTTTTTGCAGGCGCTGGTACTTTTGTTCTAGAGTTGAATACACCGATCGGGCTGACCTATTACCTATTACCTGCTACCAATTGTAACGATATCAGCCGTAGACTCAGGGGCGGTCAATCGATTTTAGATTTTAGATTTTAGATTTTAGAGGCGACCCTACGGATAAATGCGGGGGCTTGAGGATTTTCGATTTTCGATTGACTCCACGGATAAATCACGTGGCGGGTACTATCAAGAAATTCTTAATCAAAAAGCCAGTTTTTGCCCAAATACTTTGCTGCCAAACTCAAGATTTTGAATCTTAACCCGGTTTTTTTCTCGTGAGTTCCGACCCAGTTCCAATCCCGTCGCAGAGGTGGCGATTGTTTTGATTTGCGATCGGATTTGTCTGAAAATAATTGCGGGCTCCATCGCAACCCTGCACCAGCAAATCGTCAAGATTAAGATTCCACAGCATCACCGTACCGTCAGCACTAGCACTAGCGATAGCCTTGCCGTCTGGACTAAAACTCGCACTCCAAACAGCATCCTTGTTACCTTTTAAAGTTTTGAGCAATGTACCGTCAATGTTCCACAACCTCAGCATTTTGTCTGTGCTTGCAGATAGCAAAATTTGACTGTCGGGACTAAAGCTGATATTTGTCACTCCACTTGTATGCTTTAAAATACTTAGCGGTGTGCCGTCTTTGCTCCAAATTCTCGCAGTACCTCCAGCACTTGCAGCCGCCAGCATTGATCCGTCTGGACTGAAAGTAACACTCATAATTTTATCACTTTCCCCTTGTAAAGTTCGGAGCAATTTGATATCAATGCTTGCTTCGATTGACTGCTGCTTTTGCAACTTCTCCACAACCTTTCTCAAACTCCAAACTTTAACAGTGCCATCAGTACCAGCCGCAGCAATTATCTGACCGTCTGGGCTAAAATTTGCGCTGGTTATCCAACCTCGCTCGACTTTGAAAGTTAACAATTTATCACCGTTTATTTTCCAGAGTTTAACTGTTCCATCGGCACTTGCTGAAGCAATAATTTTACCATCTGGACTAAAAGAGACGCTTGTTATTTGAGCGCTGTGTCCTTTTATATCATGAATTAACTTGCCATCTTTTTGCCAAATTTTGAGAGTTTGGTCGTTGCTTGCAGAGACAATCATCTGACCGCTAGGACTGAAAATTGCCATTCTAATTTTATCAGTATGCCCTGTCAATATTGCTTGCAAAGTTCCATTAGTCTGCCAAAGTTTGATATAATTATCATCGGTAGCAGTCACAATTGTTTGACTGTCGGGACTGAAACTCGCGAAAGCAAGGGTACTGGCTTGAGTCTGCAAGCGGCGGCGTTCCCGAAAGTTGTAAACTGCCTGTTCGAGAGCGATCGCCACTCGCATCTGAATATCTGAGCTGACTCCGAGCGATCGTTTCATTTCTGTAACAGCTCTAATGCTTTCTAGCAAAGCTTCTTCTTTTTTATCGGCTGCAAATAGCGTTTCTGATAGCAAACTGAGAGTGAGAATTTTGTGGTTTCTTTCTTCGATTGACGGTTTTACCCAAAAAGTTACTATCAGGATTGATATTAATATGACTGCGGCTCCTGTAACTGTTTGCACTCTCAGTTGTTGCTCGCGCCAAAGTTTAACTGCAATCACTTTTTTCTGCTTTTGTGCTTCGCTTAGTTCCTCTAATAACTTTTTTTCGCGGCGCAGTTGTTCCATTTCAACTTGAGTTTGTTTTTCGCGATCGCGCAATTTGGCAAATTCCGCTTCTTGACTCGCACCTAAAAATTGATAATCTTGGGTGTTTAAGCTTTTATTTGCCGCCCACAGTCGGGCATCTTCCAGCGCTTGACCCCGCAACAAGCGAGATTCGTCTTGACAATTTGTAGCTATCCATGCTGTTAGGGATTCAGCATAGGGGCGCAAGTCGCCGAGTGCTTTTTCTACCCAGTTTTGGTTGAATATAGCTGCGTAAATGCGGTTGGATACGGTTAATTTTCCGGCTCGTTTTACTACTAATCCGCTCAGCCGCAATTCAGTTTGTTCGGGAGTATCATCGGCGCAGATACCCCCTGCCCCCCTTAACAAGGGGGGTTCTGAAAGTGGCAATATTTTTTGATATAGTCCTAATAACCTACTGGCGCGGTGCGGACTTCTGAGAAGGCGATCGCGAATTGTTTTGATGTGTACTGGTTCATCGGATGATTCCCAATTATCAATAATATGAGATTGCACTATCTCGCTAATTAATAATTGATTTGTAGTAAAGATTTCAGTTTGGCTTTCATCCGTTGAATCTGATATAATAGAAGCCGACGCTAAGCTTTTTAAATGGTGTAGAATCAGCTTGCAAAGCTTTTGAGTCAGAAAGGGCTGCCCTCTCGTCCAGTCCAAAATCTCTTTTAAAACCTCTTGAGGATTCTCTACTTTTCCCTCAAAACCCTTTGCTAAAGGCAGAGCTTCTTGTAAGTTAAAACCGTGCAATTCAATAGCTAAACCGATATTAAAAGGCGTGCGAGTTGCATCGCTAATTAAATCCGATGGCGTAGCTACTCCCAGCAAAGCAAATGTAATGCGCTGGTATTCTGAATTGTGAGCGCGTTTATTGTAGCAACATCTAATTAATGCAAAGAAATCGTCTAGCGGTTCTTGGAAACTCAGAACGCTATCAATTTCATCAATAAAAATAACCAGGTTTTGAGAAATTTTGACCAGCAGCAATTCTTCAATTAACTCTCCTAAGCGCTGCACCGGCGACATCAACTCTCTCTCCCGCCACCAAGTCATAAACTCGACTGGGTTAAACAGGTTGAAGCTGCACAATAGCTTGTAAGCGACGCCGCCGTACCACTTATCTAGAGAGACTTGCTGGTTGCCAATGTCCGAAAGGTCGATCGTAGCACAGGCAATGCCATCAGCCGAGAGTTTTTGTACAGTTCGCACCAGCAAACTGGATTTGCCCATTTGTCGGGAATTGAGTACGTAACAAAACTCTCCCGCTTTGAGGGCTTGATAAAGTTCTGAGTCAGCTTGTCGCACTACATAAGTAGGTGCATTTTGCGGGAGACTGCCGCCGATTTGATATTGGTAATCGACTGTCATTATATTATGTATAGTTAGATTATCTGGTCACTGGTTTTGTGCCTTTACCACAAGCAATTTTACCATTTTCATAGGTGGGTTCCGCTGGTTTAATTGTACCGGGAGAATCAGCTTGGCAGAATATGGACGTTGTAGTTCTTTCCTCTTTAGCAGCATTTGGCTCAAAGTTTTTAGCCGGAACTAGAAAGACACCGCCCACATAAGTTTTTAAGTCGTTTTTCTTGGATACTCCATAATTAAATGCTGCTTTCTTAGTGACACGAATTGAATACTTGAAATTTGTTGTCTCTGTTTTAATGCCAAGTCCTAAAGCATCAAAAGAAGTAGCAAAAGCACTTGTTTCTATAAATACGGCTTGCTGTGCGCGGTTCATTGAGCCAACATACTGTTTGTTTTCGGATTGCTTTGCCTTCCCACCCTGATTCAGAAATGATGGCAGAGCGATCGCGCCCATTACTCCAATGCCCATTAAAAGCAATAAGCATCCGCAACCGTTATAAGCTGCATTGCTAACTACTGATTCTTGATATTTAGTCATGTTTTGTCTCATTAAAAGGTATATACAATGCGAATTAAATTCAGTGAGGCAGAGCCTTTGGATCTGCGTTACCAGGAAGAGCCTGGTAACGATAAAAACGAGGAAATACTAATCCCTAAGCTCGCAGCTTTTGTACTTCTTTCCGGTCAATGGATGTGGGCTGAATCACTTTACTGCCGATCGCAAAATCGCGCAATTCCACTCTCGTAAACTTCACACCCCAAGGATCTGTCGTTGTATCCAACTCCTCGACTAAAGCATTATTGATTTCATTGCGAGCCGTGTAAAGTTCCTCCAGAGCTAATGTCGCAATGTGAGTCCGAATTGAAAGAATTAACATATTTAACATCGCTTCCTTGAGATTCTGCACCTTGTAGGACGCTTTTTCTAAGTCAATTATCCGCCAGTACACAATAAATTCAACGGTGACGGCAACGCGATCGCGCGTTGTGCATTCTTGCGGTGACAGCCTTAAAATTTGCTCGCGCAGAGTTTGTTTATAAGCCACTGTTTCGACAAAGGGAATCAAAAAAGTCAAACCAGGTTCGAGTTTCTTGCGATCGTACTTTCCGAAAATTTCAACTAAAGCCTCATCTCCTTGACGGACGATTTTAACGCTGTTGGCTAAGGATACTCCGGTGATTGCAAATAATACCATCAAAAAATACTGATACATAGTGAATCTCCTGGTAAATAGTTGACAGTTGACAGTTGATAGTGATTTCTTAGTCTCTTAGAGAGGGACTTTGTTTGGCAAGAAGCGATTTCAATCTCCGAGTCATAAAAGAGCCAACTCAGATTTAGCCGTTGATGTGAATTAATTTGTCAGGTACAACAATCAACATGTTTCCCTCGCGGCGCAAAACGTAAACTTTTTGTCTGGGTGCGATCGCCCCTTGGGAATCTTCATTGCGAGCTTTCCACGAAGCCCCTTCATAAATCACCATTCCGGTTTCTCCGGGGAAAATTTCGGAGATTGTTGTCGCTTCGGTTGCTTCAGGAATGACAAACTTTTTGCGAACAATGAAAATCGGTCGAATCCAGATGCTCAGCGCGAGGGCTATCCCCATCCAGTAGAAGATTTGCCAGTCAAAATCTTCATACATTATGTTCGCCCAACTAAATTGAAATGCTACAGATCCTCTCCACAGAATAAAGGATTCAATTAAAGCCGAAGCTCCCATCATTAGCAGGTAAAATCTGTATTTTTGGGGCTGAGTTTTGATGATTAATAGCTCCATCGCACTAAGCACAACTCCGAGCAGCAGCCAGAATAGGGGCGGGGTGAAGGCAAAACCTGGTTGATTAGTGGCTGACGCCAGCGACCAAATTAGGATAGAATACACAATGCTTTTACCTCGTTTTGATGGGATTCAACCTTGTTATTTCTAATCTAATCAGGTGGCTATTTGAGTTTGCGACTGAGTTATTTGAAAATTCATCGACTTTTCATCGACTTTTCATCGACTTTAGGGACGGTTGGCATTTATGATGGTTTCAGTGTTTTGATTGTGATAAGCAATGCCACGATCGCTAAGGGTGCGCGAAGAGTGCATTCGCGCAGTTAAATCCTGTCTCCTGAGAAATGGCTTTCCCAGTCAGAAAATCCTGGCTGAGGATTTAGGGATGGCCCAATCTACTGTCAGCCATTTTCTGAATGGCAAACCTGTGGATTATGCCAATTTCATCGAAATTTGTCGCGGATTAGGGCAGGAATGGCGGGATATAGCCGATTTTGAGGCTAATTCAGAGCCAGAGGAGGTAGTGCTGGTGAAGGCAAAAGTGGCGATCGTCCGTTGGCGAAGCCCTCGAAGAGGATCGACCTCACACAAAACCCTTCCCCAGCAGTTACACCAAGCTTTGAGTGCGGGAGGCCACGAAGTCTTTTTTATTAACAACAGCAGCGACTCAGCCTCATATTTAAAGCGTTGCGATTATTTGCTGTTGCTGATTTCCGAAGAATCGGCCGCTAGCGAAATGATATTGGAACAAGTGCAGCTAGCCAAGGAATTGCACAATCTAACTGCTCATAAACCCGCAATTTTACCGATTTTAGTTGAATTAAATACACCGCTTTCTTTTGATTTACTGAGCTATTTAGCAGGAACTCAGCCCTGGCTGTGGGGCGGTATTGGCGACTCATTTAAGTTATTATCACAAATTTTAACCATTATCAAAGAAGGTCGCACATCGTTAACTGCCGACCATGAATTGGCTGTAGAATGGAAAGTAATTACTAGCACCAAACAGTCAATAATTCAACCCCTGCCAGCAGCGCCGCCAGAATTGCCGGGAGGACAAGTTGAACTCACTTCTTGTTTTTATATCGATCGCCCTCCGATCGAATCCCGCTGTTACGAGACGATCGCCCAACCGGGAGCGCTGATCCGCATCAAAGCACCCAGACAAATGGGCAAAACTTCCTTGATGGCGAGGATTTTGCATCACGCAGAACAGCAAGGTTCTCGCACGGTAGCGCTGAGTTTTCAGCTAGCAAATCGGAAAATATTCGCTAACTCAGATACATTTTTGCAGTGGTTTTGTGCTAGCATCGGTCAAGAGTTAGGAATGCTGGAGCAGTTGCCCAAGTGTTGGGAATTAGCCGATTTGATTGGCAGCAATCAGTGCTGCAAGGCTTATTTTGAACAGTATTTGCTTTCAGAATCCTCAAAACCCCTGACGTTAGGCTTGGATGAGAGCGATCGCCTGTTTGAATCGCCGGAAATTGCCGACGACTTCTTTGGGTTATTGCGAGCTTTACACGAAGAAGCAAAACGGCGAGATATTTGGAAAAAGTTTCGTTTGATTGTGGTGCATTCTACAGAAGTTTATATCCCGCTGGATGTGAATAAATCGCCGTTTAATGTGGGTTTACCGATTGAATTGCCAGAGTTTAATTCCCAGCAAGTTCAAGATTTGGCAAAGCGACACGGATTGAATTGGAGTGGGAATGAAGTTGCAGAATTGATGGGGTTAGTGGGCGGAAATCCTTATTTAGTACGGCTAGGGATGTATCATATTTTGCGTCAAGATGTGACTTTAGATCGGTTAGTGAAAGAATCTGCAACTGAAGCGGGAATTTACAGCGATCATTTGCGGCGACATTTATGGAATTTAGAGAAATATTCGGAATTAATGGAGGCGATGAGAGAGATTGTGAGTGTTTCCCAGCCAGTTAGATTGAGGTCAGAATTGGGGTTTAAGTTAAATAGTATGGGGTTGGTGAAATTGGAGGGAAATCATTGCATTCCGAGATGTCGGTTGTATCAGGAGTATTTTGGCGATCGGCTTGACTGCAAATAATCCCTATTTACCCGATCGCCAAATCAACACTAACTTCAAATTCTGGAAATGCCAGCGGCGAAACTCGATCGCCACGCCAAAACCTCAGCATTAAACTGTAACCGTTAACCGTTGGCTGGCGGTAAACTTCCAAGCAGTTTTCCTGTAAATTTACTATCCAGACTTCCTGAATTCCTGATCTAGCGTAAATAGGAAGTTTCACGTCTCTGTCATAATCTATTGAAGTGTCAGCTACTTCTATAGCAATCCGATTTGAGCCTCACAACACAACGCCCTCTTGTCTTCCTAGACTTCTTGTATAGCAAGACTTTCAGATTTTACAGATATAGAAAATCACTTAGGATTGCTATATTAATAGTAAAACTTCGGATGGTAGGGGATGGGCAGTTGAATAGTAATCGGCGCGAGGTTGCAGCAATACTAAATCGGGTTGCGGTTCCGTGCGATCGCTCAACAGCACGGGGTTCTGCACGTCGAAAATAACCAAATTTTCTGGAATTTGGCTGCACAGTCTGGCTAAGCGCCTCACAGACGAAGCGTGACGAGTTCCAATTGCGGCCATTTGAACAAGTTCTCCTTCTATTAATTCTACGCGATCGCCCTCTGAAAGAATACCAGCTTTACCCATCAGATGGTATTCTTCTACGGTGAAAAGTCTTTTGAGAAACTGCACTGCCATAACTTACCCTTCCTCTAATTATTTCTTCGATTATAGTCACACGCCCTATTAAATGCCAAATGCCAGTGATGTCTAAAGTCGATGAGAAGTCGATGAAAAGTCAGTCGAGTTCTCAAATAGCCTGGTGATTTAATAGAGATAGAGTAGAAGCAAGGCACAATATGCGAGGTTTGCATACCCCGCCGCACTCAGTGATATATTCAGTTTAACCTCAATGAGGCATTTACCTGAAACCTGAATATTGTCGCGCCTCTCCTCCAATAATTACTCGCTGGACAACTAATCGGCTAACACATTTGAAGAACAATCATGCAGCTTAAGAAAAATCCTCAACTCGATGCACTCGATAAAAAAGTGGAATCTTCAGAAAAAAAGATTCTCCCTGACAAAAAACGTAAATCATGGGTAGGAACTTTTCTGAAAATCACTTTTATTTATTTTCCTCTGGGAAGCATAATAGTTGGTGCGATCGCCCTCCCTTATTTTCTCAACAGTAGTTGTGGTGACGGGACGGGGAAGCGAGAAGCTAAACAATATGTTGGCTCAATGAACCGTGCTCAACAAGCTTATTTTGCCGAAAAAGGTGTTTTTGCTACTTCGTTTGATGCTTTAGGACTTGGCATTAAATCTCAAACAACCCACTACAATTATTCAGTAATTGCTGGTAAAAAAGCTGCATTTAGTTATGGAGTATCCCGCACGTTACAAAAGGATACCAAGAGCTTTATCGGAGCTGTTTTTTTAGTACCTACTCCTCTTGCCAAGGCTAAGAAAGCTGCCGATACAAGTACGATGCTAACTATATTATGTATCGCAAAATCTGATAGTCCAACTCCACCCGCTAAGCCAAGAAATATTAACGGTAAATTAGCTTGCGGTGATGGGACAGTAGAAGTGAGTAAGTAAATCGCGACCAAAATTATGCCAGAAATTGTCAAAGGCTTCATCATCTTAGCTTGCATCTTCATTCCCCTCGAAAGAATTTTATCCTTGCACAAGCAAAAGATATTCCGTCTCGGATGGGCAACCGATGCCACTTATTTTTTTACAGGTCACTTTATTGGTAGATCCGGCGCTATTGTTGTGACTGTAATTTTGTCGCTGATGACTAATTTACTAAACCAGGAATTGCAAAGGAAAGTAGCTTCTCAACCTTTGTGGTTGCAGTTGGCAGAAGCAGTTATCGTTTCAGATATGGCATATTATATCGCTCACAGACTACTGCATGAAGTACCCTGGCTTTGGCAATTTCATGCAATCCATCACACCATTGAACACATGGATTGGTTAGCAGCAGTGCGGGTGCATCCCTGCGAGCAAATCTTTACTCAGATTTGCAAAATTATGCCTCTTTACTGGTTGGGATTTACTAAGGAGAGTTTGGTGGTTTATGCTCTTTATTCGGCGGCGATCGCTTTTTTGATTCATTCTAATATTAAATTAAAATTTGGCATCCTAAAATGGTTCTTAGCAACCCCACAATTTCATCACTGGCATCACAGTAAAATTCCCCAAATCCACAACAAAAACTTTGCTGTTCAGTTGCCATTGTTAGATTTGCTATTTGGCACTATCTATATGCCAACCAAAAAAATGCCTGATCAATATGGAATCTCTGATTCTATACCTGCTGGATATGTCGGACAAATGTTCTATCCATTTTCAAGGATGATTAAAAATGCTAGATGAAAATGCAAAACCAGGTATTAAGCGCTATTCTCGCCTTTTCCTGGCAATTATGGGTTTTGGCTTGACGAGTGTTGCTTCTGTGGGTGCAGTTGCCCTATTTCATCACATGGATATCCTAACTTTTATCGCCAGTTTAAATACGAAACAAGTAACTGTTGCCGAATTGCAGCAGGGTAAGTTGAAACCAGTGATTTTGATAGATGTGCGATCGCCCGAAGAATACGCGGAAGATCGCATCGGTGAAAGTCCCCTTGTTCCCATAATTGATATTGAGATGGGGTTCGGTGTCAAGCAGATTCAATCCATTGTAAAAGCTAGGGTTAAATCCGATCAACATCAGCCCGTAATTGTACTTTATTGTGCAAGAGGAGGGCGATCGGTTAAAGCATACAAACAGTTGGAAAAAGTCGCTCAGTATTCCCAACAATCTGCGGGAAATGAGACTAATAAGATTAAGGATATTAGCCTGAATGTTGTTGTCCTTTCAGGAGGTATCAAAGCGTGGCGGCAAGCAGTGCCGGCTCCAAAAGATGCCCAGATATTAGATCCAATTACTTTGGGGAGTTTGATAAAGTCTCCGTCAGTCACCCTGCTTTCGGAATGAATCGGGGCCGTTGTGACCAAATTGATTTCTATCAAATCTCTATCAATGGAAGGGTGTATGCGGCTGACAGATTCGCTATGTTGAAAGTAATTAGCCAGAATCCTCAGCAATCTGCAACGGTTGGCTGTTTGGGCAGGCAGCACAATAATCAAAGTCATAACATAAGTTGATTCCATGCAAAACACGGCAGATTTACTCCCCAAAATAGACTCGCCGAGTCTTCCCAAAAAGCAACCAGAACCCCCAAATTACGAAGCAGCCGATCGCCAATTTGTCAATTTGCTAGAAGTCGAGGATTTAGACAAGACGGTGGCGGCAAAACCGTTGCTTGTCAGCGATTTTGAAAGCGCGATCGCCTATGCACTTCAAGCAGCTTACCAACAGGAACCGGGCGATGAGGCCGCTCACCGCTTCTTGCAGCGCATACTTTACCGCATCAACCGCCTCAACTTGTTTTGGTACGACGATTTGCGCCGCTACAATAACGAACGATCGCACTATTTGCGTTCTGTGCGCGATCGCATTGAGGAACCTTGGCAGCAGTGGGAAATCGCGCAAATCGACGTTGCAGCGCTGCAAAAATTGCCGGATGTTAAGCAAGCCCTGCGCGATCGCGCCGCCGCCGATGTCGATCCTCCTTTGAACGAGAGCGATCGCTATTTGCGGGAACAGATGACAGCAGCCGGATACAGACATCTGCTGGCGATCGCCTCTTTCGACGGTTTAGTGGAAGCCAGCCGCCTTTCTCGCATCCTCGGCGGCGCCGGCAACGAAATTCAGTGCACCCTTACCCGAGTGCTGATTGAAGAATACGGCGGCGGTCGCCTCCCCCGCAAGCACTCGACCTTTTTTGCTCAAATGCTGGCCGAATTCGACATGAGTACAGAACCAGAAGCCTACTTCGATTTAGTGCCTTGGCAAGTGCTCGCAAGCATTAATCACAACTTTCTGCTAACGGAACGCAAGCGCCATTTTCTGCGCTACAACGGCGGATTAACTTATTTTGAGGTGGCGGGGCCCGTCGCTTACCGCAATTATCTAGCCGCCGCCCAGCGTCTGGGCCTCTCGCAGGCTGCAATGGGTTATTGGGAACTGCATATCAAAGAAGACGAGCGTCACGGCCGCTGGATGTTGGATGAAGTGGCGATCCCGCTGGTTGATAGATACCCACAGGAGGCGTGGGAACTGGTGTTGGGGTACGATCAGGAGAAGTCGATCGGTGATCGGGCTGCGGCTGCTGTAGTGCGATCGATCCAAGCCACAGAACGGAATTAACAGCTATATCCTAGGGTGTATCAAAGACTGATGCACCCTACCAGGAATTAGCTTAAAATGCTGTCATTAACTGAATTAGCTCGATCGACAAATCTCTTTGCGACTTTTGGTGCTTCTTAAACAAAACTCCAGCCAGCAGATAGATGTTTTCCGAATAAAAAGCCATTCCCTGTTCTCTGAGAGTGGCGATCGCGCTTTTCACCTTGGGTTCCGAACTATAATAGCCAAAAGTTAAAGGTGCAATTTCAAAATTTGCAACCGAGTAGCCTCTATCCAAGGCGTAATCGATCAAACCCACAGGATTAGAATAGCTAGAAACCATCAGCAAAACTTCATCGCTGCCCAAACATAAAAGTTTCTTAGCAATTGTCGAACCATCACTCCCGCCGTGCAACAGCGGCTGGTAAATCTTATCATCCACCGCAGGCAAGTAAGGCGGATTTGAGATTACACAATCCGCCGACTCGTATAAAGGCGAATCAAAAAAAGAGCAATTGTTGACGGTGTATTTTTCGCTCAGTTGATATTCCTTAATTTGAGACTGAGCAATTTTCCAAGCTACATTATTTAGCTCAAATCCCTGTATTTCCCCATCAAAATCGCTTCTCAGCAAAGACTTAATAACTGGACTTCCCTCTCCTGAACCAAACTCTACGATAAGTCGAGAATTGTCACTAGCATTTAACACTAAACTTTCCAAGCAGTGCGCGTAAAAATCCGATTCTTCCGGGCAGTGGAATACCTGTTTCAGAGGATGGGATGAAGTGAGCATAAATTCTGTAACAAAGTTGACTATTTTCAAAGTATCGAATAATTAATATTCCAGCCATCTGTCGCAAGAGCTATTTTATCAAGTTGTGCAATCTATCTATTCCTGTTTTATCTGGTGCGAGCAAATAACTATTACTGCCGGCAGATTATCCAATTAACTAGATTAATCCGATTGACAGATTGCAATTATAGCGATTGCTGGTGAGATAGTACCTAAGCAAATAATTGTAAATTTTAATAGTGTCAGATATGACCTTTTTTAATTATTCAGTTCCTCTTCTGCGCCGGAAACAGCTTAACATCGAGGTTCAGGAGTTAGAAGGGCTTTGGCAGGTTCAGTTTCCCCTGGGCAAAGATCGATTTTATTCACAATTTTATACTTGTCTCGATCGAACTTGCTTGCTGTGGAGCTTGCTGTTAATACCCATCTTCGGCACAGCACAATTTTTTTCTGTGAGTTGGATGCTGCAAGCAGGTTTGTGGTCAGCGCTCAGCCTCGTAGGTACAGCAGCAATGGTAAGCATGACATACTCTTGGGTCAAAATAGAACGCCTGATTTGGGTGCTTTACGGTTGGGTAATACTAATGTTATTAGGATTGCTGCTGACCGATTTAGCAATTTTTTGTAGTTGGGGAAAAGTGTTGGCGAATCTCTGTCCCCTCTGGTTGGGAATGAGCGGAATAGGGTATTTGGGGACTGGATTTGCAGTGCGATCGCGCGCGCTTTTAGCAGCAAGTTTATTTCACCTGTTGGGGATTTTGATTTTGCCTTACACGGGCGGTTGGTATTTCCTATTTACGGGAACCGTAATGGTATTTAGCTTGCTGGTTTTAGCCGAATTGCAATGGGATATGCGCCAGCCGATTAACACGCTGCATTAACTTCTGTACCACCGCGATTCCAACAGCTATCAACGTAAAGCATTAACCACAAGTGATGAGTACATTGCTAATGACTGATGATATCATGCCCGCTAGAATAAGCTCACTGCAATTGGTTGGTAGTGAGGATTCTTCGTTCTCATCAAAAGTTGAGGAAGGAAGCCCTCACTACACAGCGGATAGGGATTATGTTAGCGGACACGATATTACTGATGGCTGATAACTAATTGCCACCAGACTGTACAGATTTGCGGGTTTGGTTAGTATCGTCGCCCTTGTGATGCCACGTGCCACCTTCGCCTTTAACATATTCAGCTTTTACACTGTTCCAAGCAACGCTAGTAGCACCATCGGCGCTCATTCCATCTTCGCTAGCGCTCTTAAAAGCAGCCTGAAAAATTTGTTGAGCTCCTTGGGGGAGTTCTTGTGCTTCCGAAGGTAAGGTATCAAATTGTTGTTCTGGCATAATGACCTCTAATTATTAAACACAAATTAAATCTTATATACTATAAGCCCCTCCTCTCCTCTCTCTAAAAGCAAGTTTTAAACCGCATTTTTATCATTCCGAAGACAGATGTAATATTAAATTTATTCTGACCCAGGAAGGCAATTTACTTGCCGTTCCTGGTTCAGCCGTATTTGGGTAATTTATTTTCTGAAACAGCCATTAATCTGATTTCGGCTTTTTCACTTGCAAATTTAGAAAAAGCGATGAACATTAGATAGCGAATTATGGCAATAATTCGATACAGTCTACTTGATATCGGCTTGTACAATATGTTAGAAAATAAGCGCTATTTGGCATAGTTTTGGCTTTACTATATCAGAGTTTAGCCGATCGCACTCACAAGCAATTCTGACGACTTTGCCGCCGCTGGTTAATTTAATCTCGCGCGGGCCGGACTCGGATAGCCCTCAGTTCGCCTGCCTGTTTTACGGAACTCAAATCCCAGTCAGAAGCCTTGCTGTTGCAAGATTGCAGCCGCTCTGAGACCATGAGAGGTCGATCGGGTATTTTGAGATAATTTAGTTTCTGGGAAAGTTTGAGCGGTATTCTGCCATTGCCCAAATTGCCAGTAGCAAGTTAAGGAAAAATAGCGAGCAAAAAATTTTTAAACTAACTCATCTGGCGGAGCGCTAAGCCAAAATTGACGGTGAGAAAATCAATAATTTCTGCATCAAAGCACCTGCATCCGGGTAAAATTCATAGGAAGAACCGCGCGCCTGTCTCAGAAACCCGGTTGATGCGTATATGTCTCGTTACTCAACCCCAAATTTTTCATATCAGCCCGGTTTTTATCCCCCGTACACAAATTTGGATAGAGCTAGTCGGTCGCTCTATCAAATTTCATCCACCACCTGAAATAAAAAGCCATTTTGTCAAATATTCCTAAAGATGAATGGCGAGCTTGAAGCATACGTAATAGCTTATAAACTGTTAACGCGGCGGTCTAATTTATCCGGGGGAAATAATCGAGGAAACGGGACTAAATATGCTCCTTTACCTTCATTATTCCGCAGCAAAGGTTAGAAAAGTTGCACGTTACGCTGTCAATTTGACCCTGGGATTTTGGCATCACAAGCGATCGCAGGTATCTACGTAAAAGCAAGCATTACCATGAAATCTTCTAAATTGTTGAAAGTAGTTTTAGCAAGCGCTTGTACTTTAGGTTTAGCAACGGTTTCCTTCGCAGTACCAGCTTCTGCCCAGTCAGGCGGTGCTGGAAGCGGTGCAGGCACAACTGGTACAGGCACCGGCACTACTGGTACGACAGACGGCACGACTGGCACTGGTACAACCAATACGACTGGCACCGGCACAACCGGTACAACAGACGGCGCGACGAGCACTGGTACAACCGATACAACCGGCACTGGTACAACCGGCACTGGCACAACCGGCACTGGCACAACCGGCACTGGTACAACCGGCACTGGTACAACCGGCACTGGCACAACCGGCACGGGTACAACCGACACGGGTACAACCGGCACGGGTACAACCGACACGGGTACAATCGATACAACCGGCACTGGTACAACCAATACAACAGGCACTGGTACAACCGGCACTGGCACAACCGATACAACCGGCACGGGTACAACCGGTATTGGTACAACCGGCACTGGTACAACCGATACAACCGGCACGGGTACAACCGGTACAACCGATACGACGGGTACGGGTACAACCGGCACTGGCACAACCGATACAACCGGCACCGGTACAACGGGTACGGGTACAACGGGTACAACGGGTACAACGGGTACAACGGGTACAACCGGCACGGGTACAACGGGTACAACGGGTACAACGGGTACAACCGGCACGGATACAACCGGTACAACCGGCACGGGTACAACGGGTACAACGGGTACCACAGACGGTACGACATCGACGCCGGCTGATACTAATTCTGGAGTTTTGAGTGCTCGGCGCGATAGCCCCAACAATTTCGGGTGGCTGGGTGCCTTGGGCGCGTTTGGTTTGATCAACTTGTTTAGGAAAGGTAGTACACCCTCCCATCGGTAGTTTCGGACGATTCCCTACGGGGTAGCTTTGCTTCACATACTTTTGAAAACAACTTAGAGGCTTAGAATTTCATGACTTCACTCAATCGCAAAAGTTTGTTCCACAAATTGGTAACAGTTGCCGGAATTGCCGGCGTTAGTTCCTTGATAGCTGTGCCGGGATTGGCAGAATTAAACCGCCACACTCACGGCTTAAACCAGTCGGGCGATCGGGTTTTTGAGCTTGCTGATAACCAAGCCGACGATCCTACTAATCCTGCCTCTCCAAATCTTCCCAGCAACAACAATCCCGGCCGTACTCCCAACACTCCAACTACTCCCAGCAACAACAATCCCGGCCGTACTCCCAACACTCCAAGAGGTAGCGAAACTTCGCCTAATTCTCTCAGCAGCCAAGACAGAAACTTTGTCATGCAAGCAGGTCAAATTGGTATGCTGGAAGTGGAGCTCGGCAGATTGGCAGTGCAGCGCGGTTCTAGTGCTGGTGTGAAACAATACGGGCAAGAAATGGTTGAGGAACACACTCGGGCCAATCAAGAACTGATGCAGTTAGTAAGGCAAAAGGATGTAGAACTGCCAACCGAGATGACTACCCAGAACACAGCTTTGATGGAGCGACTTTCGGGACTCTCCGGTAGAAGTTTTGACACTGCTTACAAGCAGGCTATGATCGAGAGCCACAATCAGGCTATTGCTCTGTTTCAGGCTCAATCTCAACAGGGACAAGATCCCGAGTTGAAGGCTTGGGCCACCCAGAAGTTGCCGAACCTTCAGGCGCACTTGCAAATGGTTAACCAAATGTTGGCAGATACCAGCCAGCCCCAATAGAAGATAGACGAGGTAGAGTCCGATCGGGTTTTATGCGATCGCACTCTACCTTTGCTGATCCGAGAGGGAACAGCAATAAATTCTTTTAAACACTATAATTTTTGAGAACAATGGAAGATTTTCTCCGCAACTTGTTGGGCAGCAATATTACCGTGACGTGGCTGTTGTTAATCGTAGGGTTTTGCTGGCTTGCTTACATACCCGGCCGCCTGAACAATTAAAAATTATCCATTAAAAATTCAAAATTAAGTAGGTAGGCGCAAATAAACCTCACCGTTGAACAGACTAAGTTATAGCGTGTCTCAGAACCTCAGATTTTCTAGGGTATTTCATGCGATCTCTCCGGAACACCCTACAATTTAGTCTAAATTAATCATTTTTTAACAGACAGGCGTTCGCCCGATCGCGGAAACAAGCAAGTGCGATCGGGCGATTTATTCAAACAACACAAAATTAATTAGTCCTCAGTGTCCACAAAAACACTCACAGCCGCCACAGCGATTAGCATTTCATCATTTTTATCATTCAGAGAGGCGATCGCCCTTCCTGGCACAATCATCCCTCCTTGCTCCACAATCAGAGTTTTGCTGCCAAAAGGGAGTACCGCCAACACCTCCTGTTCCCGCACTTGTTCCGGGTAAGGAACGGCCACCTTTACCTCAACAATCATCTGATTCGGGTCAGTTAAACCCGCCACTTCCCAGACGCCTAGGAGAGCATTATGGGCGATCGCATTTCGTACAGCCCTTGCACAGGCTACAGTCGGTTCCTGCCCGTGCTGATCTATACCCATCCCCATTTCAATGATGAAACATTTACGTGCCATAGTTGCCCTTTGGTTGATTTTTGTTTGTAGTCGTTAGCGAAGCCCTCGAAGAGGATCGCACTCTTTCCCCAAACAATTATCAACCCAAATGACCGCATTTTATATTATTTTATCGCTCCATCAAATAACACAATAATCATCTCATTTAATAAAAAAGATAACTTTATACCACCTCCAAACTTATATCAAATCAGTCATTGTAAATCTAAAGTCTAAAATCTTAAACTTAAAATGGTATAATTTATGGTAATATTATCCAATTCAGCTTTCCTAGCGGACTGCAAAACTCATCGCCAGCTTGAATCATGGATAGTTTTCTACCAATTGCCTACTTTCAAAACCAATTTCTCCCCTTTACCGACGCCAAAATTTCCATAGCAACCCACGCACTGCACTACGGAACCGGAGTTTTAGGCGGGTTGCGGGGAATTCCCGACCCCCAAAATGCCGATCGAATCTTGCTATTTAGATTAGACCGCCACTGTCAAAGATTAAGTCAAAGTGCCAGCTTCCTGCACTGCGATTTACCAGCCAGCAAAATCCAACAAATAATTATTGATTTTGTCCAGAAAAACCAACCAACAAAATCATTTTATATCCGCCCTTTTATCTACACATCCAGTTTAGGAATTGCCCCCCGACTGCACAACGTAAACACAGACTTTTTTGTCTACGGATTAGAACTTTCAGACTATTTGCCCAAAGAAGGAGTCAACTGTAGAATTAGCTCTTGGTACCGCCAAGAAGACCGCAGTTTGCCCTTAAGAGGTAAAATTAGCGGCGCCTACATCACCTCAGCTTTAGCCAAAACCGAAGCAGTAGAATCCGGCTTCGACGAAGCAATTATGATGAACACTCAGGGAAAAGTTAGCGAAGCTTCAGGAATGAACATATTTGTCGCCAGAAACGGTAAATTAGTTACTCCCGGTTTCGAGCAAGATATTCTCGAAGGAATTACCAGAGACAGCGTAATCACAATCGCCAGAGACTTAGGAATTGAAGTCATAGAAAGACCAGTTGATAGATCAGAATTATTGATTGCAGACGAGATTTTCCTCTGCGGAACCGCCGCGAAGATTACGCCAATTAAGCGAGTAGAAAACTATCACTTGCCCAAAAACCGACCCATCACAGAAAAACTATTGCACAAACTGACGGAGATTATCGAAAATCGCGATAGTAACTACCAAGACTGGGTATTTCCCATCGACCTAAATTAACCGTTTGTAGTGAGGAGTTCAGTCGTTCTTTTAAGGACTAAATTCCTCACTACAAATCATCAACTGGACTGCCGTGTCCTTACACCCGTCTGCTGTATTTCATCGGGTTAAAAACTTCTATATCAACGCTCCAGAATTAACTAGATCGATAATATCGATAATTAAGAAATGCGATGGAAGCTCGAGAATTTTACGAACAAGGATTCGACCTCGGTCGCAGGGGGCTGTACGAGGAAGCAGTTGCAGCTTTTACTCAAGCAATAAATCTCAATCCTGACTTTGTAGAAGCTTACATGATTCGTGCTACTGCTCGAAGTGGAACAGGAGATTTACAGGGGGGAATTGAAGATTTTGAGAAAGCTATGGATATCTACAGGGCTAGAGGACAATCGCAAATAGCTGATATGCTTTTAGTCCCCTGGAGTGCGTTGCACAATGAAATTAGGTTTAAGGACTAAAGTCCTTACTACAAACTAAAGTTCACTCACACAAAGCAGCCGCGTGAAATTGAATATGATCCTCCATAAAACTAGCTATAAAATAATAGCTATGATCGTAACCTTCCTGCATCCTTAAAGTTAGTGGCTGTCCCGCTTTTGCACAAGCCTCCGCGAACACTTCCGGCAACAACTGCCCATCAGCAAGATACGAATCAGCCGTGCCGCAGTCAATCAGAATCGGACGGTTGTATCGCGCTGCAACTACCAATTCGCTAGCATCCCAAGCCCTCCAAATCTCTTTGTCGTTGCCGAGGTAGTTTGCAAAAGCTTTTTCTCCCCAAGGGCAGCGCATTGGCGCGGAAATAGGCGCAAAAGCGGAAACTGAAAGATAGCGAGATCCATTTTTCAAAGCGCAAATTAACGCCCCGTGTCCGCCCATCGAATGACCGAAAATTCCCTGTTTTTCTGGTATCGCTGGAAAATTTTCGGCGATTAAATTGGGCAATTCATCAACCACATAACTGTACATTCGATAGTGAGAATTCCAAGGTGCGGCTGTGGCATCCACATAAAAACCCGCACCACTTCCTAAATCCCAATCGTCATCTTCCCCAGAAATGCCAGTATTGCGCGGGCTTGTGTCGGGCGCAACCAGCATTAACCCGTATTTTGCCGCAAATTGTTGCGCCCCTGCTTTTGCCATAAAGTTCTCTTCTGTGCAGGCTAAACCTGATAGAAAATACAAAACTGGTACGGGTTGAGATAAAGCTTGTGGCGGCTGATAAACAGCGAATTTCATCTCGCTGTTGCAGGTTGAGGATTGATGGCTGTAAAAGCCGAGTTTGCCACAGAAACTTTTCTGTTCTTTGTGCAGTTTTAGGGAGTCTGATATCATGTTAATTCTATTTCATTTTTGAATTAGATTTTTTTTAACCGCAGAGGACGCAGAGGGCGCAGAGGAAGAGAGAAGAGAGAAAGATTTTTGTTCAAAATGTCAAAACTGTGCGAATTACTTCGCCTTTGTGCATCAAATCAAAGGCTTCATTGATTTTGTCGATCGGCATTACCTGAGTTACCAGACTGTCAATATCAATTTTACCGTCCATGTACCAATCAACAATCTTAGGAACATCAGTTCTGCCTTTAGCCCCCCCAAAAGCCGTCCCTTTCCAAACCCTGCCAGTTACTAGCTGAAACGGGCGGGTGCTAATTTCTTGACCGGCTCCCGCTACCCCGACAATTACGCTCACGCCCCAACCTTTGTGGCAGCATTCTAAAGCTTGGCGCATCACATTAATGTTGCCGATACATTCAAAACTGTAATCAGCTCCGCCTTTGGTTAAATCTACCAAATAAGGCACTAAATCACCTTCCACTTCGCGAGGATTGACAAAGTGAGTCATGCCAAATTTTTCCGCCATCTCTCGCTTGTCGGGATTCAAGTCTACGCCGACAATCATGTTAGCTCCCACCATGCGAGCGGCTTGAATTACATTCAAACCCACGCCGCCCAAACCAAAAACTACCACATTAGAACCAGGCTCTACTTTCGCAGTATTTATGACAGCACCGATGCCAGTTGTGACGCCACAGCCGATTAAACAAACTTTATCAAAAGGAGCATCTTCGCGAATTTTTGCTACTGCAATTTCCGGCAATACGGTATAATTAGCGAAGGTAGAAGTTCCCATGTAATGGTAAAGTTTCTGCCCATCTATGGAAAACCTGCTCGTGCCGTCGGGCATCACTCCCTGGCCTTGAGTCAGGCGAATTGCTTGACAGAGATTAGTTTTGCGGCTCAAACAATATTCGCAGTTGCGGCATTCGGGAATGTAGAGAGGAATTACCCGATCGCCCACTTTGACACTCGTGACTCCCGGCCCAACTTCTGCGACAATCCCGGCTCCCTCGTGGCCTAAGATAGCAGGAAACAAGCCTTCAGGATCGGCACCGGAAAGAGTGTAAGCATCAGTGTGACAAACACCGGTGGCTTTAATTTCCACCAACACCTCTCCAGCGCGCGGCCCTTCCAGGTCAACCGTTTCAATGCTCAAAGGTTGGCCGGCACTGCGAGCAACTGCTGCTTTTACTTTCATGCTTTCTCCCTGCGATCTATTTGTCAATTCACCAGTCAATATGTATTGTATTACTTAATGTCAAAATTCAGCAAATCTATGACAAAATTAATTGTAATTACCGGAGTCAGTCGCGGTCTTGGTCTTGCCATGACCGAAAAGTTTATGGAATTGGGACATACAGTTTTGGGATGCGCCCGTTCTTCAGAAGCGGTGGAAAAACTCAACACAAAATATAGTGCGCCCCACCATTTTACTTGTTTGGATGTCACCACCGACGATCGAGTAAAAGCTTGGGCAACAGAAATGCTGGCCAAAAAAGAGCCGCCTGATTTGTTAATTAATAATGCAGGCGTAGCTAATCATCTCGCGCCTCTTTGGAAGATCAGCCACGAAGAATTTTCGCAGGTAATTGATGTTAATATTAAAGGTACAGCTAATGTAATTCGCCACTTTGTCCCGGCAATGATTGCTCGAAAAAGTGGCATAATTGTCAACTTTAGTTCTGGTTGGGGAAGGTCAACTTCGCCGGAAGTGGCTCCCTATTGCGCTTCCAAGTGGGCAATAGAAGGACTTACGCGATCGCTCGCTCAAGAATTGCCCGCAGGTATGGCAGCAGTTCCTTTGAATCCGGGGATAATTCACACCGATATGCTGGACATTTGTTTCGGCGAAGATGCGGCAAATTACACATCAGCCAAAGCATGGGTGCAAAAAGCAGTTCCTTTTTTATTGAAGTTGAAACCTTCAGATAACGGAATGCCGGTGAGTGTTCCTGGATAAACTGAGGCGCATCTAAATTTTATAGCCAATTTTGATGAAATTCTTGTGGGGTGGGTGTCGCGCCCGCCCGAAAAATACAACTTCTATGCGGCACAGCTTAATATAGCAACCCTTGCAGGATTTGCAAACACCTCTCTTTTCTTCTCCTCTGCGCCATCTGCGCTCTCTGCGGTTCATTAAAAAAAATTCAAAAATGAAATAAAATTGCTATATTCCCAACTCAAAACTCTTTCCCCAAATAGCCACTGTGAACTCGCCTGTCAACTTACCGTTAACCCCGCCCTCGCAAACCGAAACCCGCAAAGCAGACCACCTGCGGATTTGCCTCGAAGAAGACGTACAATTTCGCGAAACTACCAGCGGCCTCGAACGCTACCGTTTTGAACACTGCTGTTTGCCAGAACTCGATCGCACCGAAATCGATTTAACCTCCACATTTCTCGGCAAAAAACTAGCAGTTCCCCTGCTAATTTCCTCAATGACCGGCGGCACAGAATTAGCCCAGACAATCAATTATCGCCTCGCCGATGTCGCTCAAGAATACAAACTAGCAATGGGAGTCGGTTCCCAGCGAATTGTTGTAGAAAATCCTCAATTAGCTCCTACATTTGCCGTCCGTCGCCGCGCTCCAGATATTCTGTTATTTGCCAATATCGGAGCAGTTCAATTAAACTACAATTACGGTTTGGAAGAGTGCAAAAAAATTATCGATCTTCTCGAAGCAGATGCCCTAATTTTGCACCTAAATCCGCTGCAAGAGTGCGTTCAAACCGAAGGCGATACTAACTTTAAAGGACTGCTAGATAAAATTGCCAAATTGTGCGCTAAATTACCAGTACCAGTTATTGCTAAAGAAGTCGGCAACGGTATTTCAGGAAAAATGGCAAAGAAATTGCTCGCTGCGGGGGTAGGTGCGATCGACATTGCCGGGGCAGGAGGCACTTCTTGGGCGAAAATAGAAGGAGAGCGAGCTAAAGATAGCAAGCAGCGCAGGCTGGGCGCAACCTTTGCCGACTGGGGAATACCAACAGCCGAGTGCATTGTCAACACCCGCGCCGTAGCGCCGGATGTTCCTCTGATTGCCTCTGGAGGCTTGCAAAATGGGTTGGATGCAGCGAAGGCTATCGCTCTTGGCGCGGATATTGCGGGACTGGCGCGGCCGTTTCTACAAGCTGCAGCGGAATCGGAATCAGCCGCAGCCCTTCTAGCTGAGGTGTTAATTGCAGAAATTGCCACCGTGATGTTCTGTACGGGCTGCGGTAATTTGGATGAGCTAAAACAATCTGGGGTTTTGGAAAGGTTAAGATAAAAGTGAGTCAGCAGTCAAAAGTCATTAGTCAGCAGTCAAAAGTCATTAACTAATAACTACGACAGAGGATAATTGCTAAATCCTAGTTGCAGGAATTACCCATAATATCGTTTCCGCTGGCATCGGAAAAATATCATTCCGATTGCAGTGCGATCGTCCCGCTCACCTCGGTATGATTCCACTCTCACCGGATGTGCTCTAACTAATGACTAATGACTATTGACTATTGACTAATAACTAATTACCAATTATCTAATGAAAGATTTCCTAAAATATACCTGTGCAAGTTTACTGGGAACCTTCCTAGGACTGTTGCTGCTGGGCAGCATCGGATTGGGGGGACTGGTACTACTAATTGCTATGGCTGCATCGTCGTCTAAAGATTCAGGCCCGCAAGTTAAAGATAAGTCTGTATTGGTATTAGACCTTTCTTTAAATATCACTGACAGCAAACCGATCCGCAGCACTAGCGCAGCGATTCAAGATGTGCTTTCGGACGATTCCGGCGATGCTGTGACGCTGCGGACTGTTTTAGATACGATCGAATATGCGAAAAAAGACCCGAAAATCGTTGGCCTTTATCTTGAAGGCAGCTCAAACTCGAGCAGCAGCGGGTTTGCCAATCTCAAAGAAGTTCGATCGGCCTTGCAGCGTTTCCGAGATGCCAAAAAACCCATTTTTGCTTACCAGATGGACTGGAATGAGCGAGATTATTACCTCGGTTCCGTTGCTAATACAATTGCCGTCAATCCTTACGGCGCTTTGGAAATCAACGGTTTTAGCAGTCAGGCAATGTTTTTCACTGGTGCTTTGGAAAAATACGGCGTGGGGGTGCAAGTGACTCGCGTCGGCAAATACAAGTCAGCCGTTGAGCCGTTTTTGCTCACAAAAATGAGTTCCGAAAATCGCCAGCAAACTCAAAAGTTGCTCGGAGATATGTGGGGAGAATACCTGAAAACTGTCGCCCCGAGTCGCAAAGTGACTGTTCCGCAACTGCAAGCGCTTGCAGATAATGGCGGAATTTTGATGGCTGACGAAGCTCTCAAAAACAAGTTAGTTGATAAAGTTGTATACTTTGACCAAATATCGACCGAACTCAAAAAACTCACAGGAACCGATCGCGAAAACAAATCTTTCAAGCAAATTAGTTTGAAAAACTACGCGAAAATTGCTGAGAATAAAAACTCAACTAGCGCTAACAATAAAAACCAAATTGCTATACTTTACGCTGAAGGAGAGATTGTAGACGGCGAAGGGGGCCCGACTGAAGTAGGAGGCGATCGCATCGCTCAAGCAATGCGGAAAATCCGAGAAGATGACGACGTAAAAGCGGTAGTTTTGCGCGTCAACAGTCCCGGAGGCAGTGCGACGGCGGCCGAAGTAATTGCACGCGAAGTTATGTTGACGGGCAAAAAGAAACCAGTGATCGTTTCGATGGGAAATTTAGCAGCTTCCGGCGGCTATTGGATTTCGATGGGTTCCAGCCGCATTTTTGCCGAACCCAATACGATTACCGGTTCGATCGGCGTTTTTGGAATGCTGTTCAACGCCGAAAAGTTGGCTGCTAACAACGGCCTAACTTGGGACGTGGTGAAAACCGGCCGCTTTGCGGATACTAACACGGTTTCCCGCCCGAAAAATCCTCAAGAATTGGCGAATATTCAGAGGATAGTCGATCGCATTTACGATCGATTTATTACTAAAGTCGCCACCTCCCGCAAACTGCCGAAAAACAAGGTACAAGAAATTGCTCAAGGCAGGGTGTGGTCTGGTACGGCTGCGAAACAGTTGGGTTTAGTCGATGAAATTGGCGGGCTTGAAGATGCTGTGAGAGAGGCTGCTAAGCAAGCTAAACTCGGCGACGATTGGAAGGTGGAAGAATATCCCAAACGCCGCAGTTTGGAGGAGCGAATTTTGGAAAGAATTTCAGGCGTTCACGTTTTGAAACCCGCCGCCAAACTTGACCCGCTAACGGCCGAATTTAAGAAAATGCAAGATGAATTGGCTGTTATCAAGTCGATGAACGACCCGCAGGGGGTTTATGTTCGCTTGCCTTTCAATTTGCGGATTGATTAATTGATACCAAATCCGGGATTTTTACCTATTTATTCTTCAGTCCCACTTGACTCTGACAAATGTTTTGCTCTTGAACTGTTGCCAGCGCTGAGTCTGATAGGGGTTTTTAACGCGGATTTGGTAAAAGTAGGCTGACGCACCTACAAACAACTGAAAAACCCGGTTTCTTCAAAAAACCGGGTTTATGAATACCCTAAAAGTCGCTCGACTGGGAATTGGCAATATTTATTATGCTGCACGCTGAGTTAACAATCCCCAGATGAAAAGTACCACGAGCGCACCTACGACGGCTAAAGCTATGCTCCATAAACTAAATCCTCCTGCGGCGGTAGCTCCCCCTATCCGCAAGACTTGAGCTAGATAACCTCCCACTACGGCGCCCACAATTCCTAAGCCTGTTGTGGCCAGAAAACCGCCACCTTGAGTTCCCGGATAAATGGCTTTGGCGATCGCACCGGCAATCAGTCCTAAAACGATCCAAGCAATAATTTCGCCCATGTCTTTTTCTCCTGAATACTTAACTTTCTTAGTGCCTTGTCTTATGTTCTTAGAATAACAACCGCTATCGAGCCTTTACCTCTACCGTAGGGAGGAACCGAAAGTGGTAGGATTTCTCATCAATCGTCCGAGTTTGAGGCTTTTTAATATCTCAAAAGAGTTAACCCGCTTTTTCTAGGGAACAAAGGTACTTATGCTCAAACCACAAGGAAATAGGAGAATTTTTTCTGGGACTGTTTGTGTTTTGGTGGTTAAAAAAATTACAATATTTCTGTGAAATGAGGAAAGTTTGCGCCCGATGAATCTGACTCTGTGCATGATTGTGAAGAATGAAGAGGCAACACTGTCGCGGACTTTGGACAGCGTTAAGGGTGTTGTTGACGAAATGGTGGTGGTGGATACGGGTTCGGGCGATCGCACTCGTGAAATTGCCCGAGAATTCGGGGCGAGGGTCTATGACTTTGAATGGTGCGACGACTTCGCAGCGGCGCGCAACGAGTGTCTGAAGCACGCCCAGGGCGACTGGATTTTGGTGTTGGATGCCGATGAGGTTTTGGTACCGGAGATTGTACCTCAGATTAAGCAGGGCATTCAGAGCGATCGGCTGCTGCTAATCAATCTCATCCGCCAAGAAATCGGTGCCTCTCAATCTCCCTATTCCCTAGTGTCGCGCTTGTTTCGCAATCGCCTCGATATCCGCTTTTCTCGCCCTTACCACGCAATGGTAGACGACAGCGTGGCTGAGATTTTGCAGAGGGAACCAAATTGGAAAATAGCTTCTCTCCCCGATGTGGCGATTTGGCACTCTGGTTATCAAAAAGATGCGATCGCCGCAAAAAGTAAATTCCAAAAAGCTCAAGCAGCAATGGAACGCTATATCGCCTATTATCCAAACGATGCTTATGCTTGTAGCAAATTAGGCGCTTTGTATGTAGAAAGCGGGCAAATCGGGCGGGGAATTAATTTATTAACCAAAGGCTTGACTGCGGAGAGCATTAATGATTCTATTCTTTACGAACTAAACTATCATTTGGGAATTGCATATCGCCAGCAGCAGCAATTTGTAAAAGCCAAAGAACACTATCAAGTGGCAATTAATACCAATGTGTTCCCGCCACTCAAGTTGGGTGCTTACAATAATTTGGGCAATTTACTCAAAGATGAAGGAGATTTGAAATCTGCTGAAAAAGCTTACAAAGCAGCTTTAAAAATTGACCCTAATTTTGGAGTAGGTCACTACAATTTGGGATTGACGCTGAAGGCAGCCGGAAATTTAGCAGATGCGATCGCCTATTACCGACAAGCGATAAAAATCGATCCCGAACACGCGGAAGCTCATCAAAACTTGGCAGTAGCCTTGCTCAAAATTGGCAAAATGCCAGAAAGTTTAGCAGAATTCAAAAGAGCGATCGCCCTTCACGAACAGCGCCGCCCTTTTGAAGCAGAACGCCTGCGCCGGGGACTACAAGAAATGGGTTTAATGTAACTGAGATTATGTCCGATCGATTAACCATAATATCCCGGTCGGGGCGGGTTTTTGAGATGGTCAATTATTGGCAGGTATTGTTGGTGAACCCGCCCCTACGAAAATCGCGGTCGATCGACCGGACATGATATGACATCTTGCATCCTCCGTCAAAAACCTGTAAGGGCGGGTTCACCAATAGCTTTAAAGCATACCCAAAGACTAAAAAACCCGCCCCCACCCCGCGCTCGAATTTTTTATTGACAGCGGTGCAAGATATGAGATGCAACCAGCCAAATCAAGCAATTATCTCTACTTTGCCGCTATCCAAATCGTAGCGGCCCCCAACAACTTTAAGCTTGCCCGCTTTGACTGCTTCAGCTAAAATAGGCGACGAGGATTGTAACTTATTTACATTCATTTTCACATTAGCTCTGACTGCGTTATCCCACGCATCGCCTGTTTGACCTTTGGTCGAATCAACTGCGGGTTTAATCGCCGCCACCAAAGTGCTAATGTGACCAGGCACAGCTTTGCCATCTAAAGCTGCTTTGACAGCACCGCAGCGTTCGTGACCCAGAATTACTAATAGTGGCACGCCTAATTCTAAGGCCGCATATTCTATATTTCCGAGAACCACATCGTCGAGAAAATTTCCAGCTACTCGAATATCAAATAAGTCCCCTAATCCTTGGTCGAAAATAATTTCGGGAGCCACGCGCGAATCAGAACAAGCCAGGATGGTTGCAAACGGGTGTTGACCCTGTGCTACTTCTACAACTCGCGATCGAGCTTGGTCGGGAAATGTCCGTTTTTGCTCAATGTAGCGTTGATTCCCCTCCATCAATTTCTTAAGAGCACTGTTAGGAGTAATGTCAGTAGGAGTAATGTCAGAGATTGCCTCTGCCTTTGCTGCTTCGGCTTGTAAAAACGTAGGTGCCAAGCTTGCCGCCAGCATCCCTGCACCAGCCCTCAGCATTAAATTCCGTCGCGAAATCATACCTGCTCTTTCGCTTTTAGTCATTGCTTGCAACTCAGTTCAATTGTTTGTATTTGTTAGCATAATATATACCACAAGCTCAGTCAATCGATTTTAGATTTTAGATTTTAGATTTTAGAATTGACCCCACGGATAAATTCGGGACGCAAGTTTCATCGGATACAGGTTTTTTATTTCTGGGTCCTGAGTCTGCTTTCGGAATGAATCCGGAGGCTTGTATCCTGGATGCTTTCGGTCAGACTTCTTTGATTTTTCTTTACAAGCTGCTCCGGCACAATGTAAAATTCAAAAAAGTAGCCCATTTTTATTTCATTCCTATTTTATTTAGTAAAGTCAACAGCAGTCATCCTTCTGCGGACAGGGATGCTAGAATGTATCTAAAACGACTATTATTTATCAATGGCTCGAAATGTCCTACGTCGCCAGCATTCATATCTATCCGGTGAAGTCCCTTGACGGCATAGCAGTCAGTCAAGCAAATATTCTAACCAGCGGAGCTCTAGAAGGCGATCGTTCTTTTGCAATCTGCGATGCAGCAGGAGAATTGGTTAACACTAAGCACAACAGCGGAGTCCGTTTTCTACGCTTATCCTTTGACATCAAAAAGAGAATTGCCGGTCTGAAAATTCAAGGCACTGAACAAGAAATATTTTTTCATGTAGATAGAGAACGCTTGGGAATAGAATCTTGGTTGAGCAGCTACTTCGGTTTCCCCGTCAAGTTAATTGAAAACTTGCTGACAGGTTTTCCAGACAATACCGCTGCACCAGGGCCAAGCATTATCAGTACCGAAACAATTGCCGAAGTTGCATCTTGGTTTCCGAGAGTTTGCGTTAACGAGATGCGCCATCGCTTGCGAGCTAATATTGAAATAGGAGATGTCCCGGCTTTTTGGGAAGACCAACTTTTACCACAAGCCGATGAAATTGTGAGGTTTAAAATAGGGACTGTAATATTTGAAGCTATTAATCCAGGTCAGCCATGTCTCCTATCTACGCGAAATTATGCGGCGCAAGCAAGCGATCTAAATTTTAAAAATATACTAACAGCAAAGCAGAAGGAAATTATGCCTGACCTGCTAAAAAAAGGGCATTTAAATCACTTTACTCGGCTGATAGTCAACACGCGACTCGCACCTCAATCAGCAGAAAAAATATTACACATAGGAGACGAAGTTCACATTATCAGGGTCAGCAACTCTCTATTGAATACCATTTCTGATTAGTTGTAGGTTACGAGTCTGATCAGGCCGGCGGCAACTCCAAAGTAAGTTGACCTAAAACACCAGTTCTAAAATCGTTTAACATCTGCCGCGCCGTTCGTTCGACATCTCCTTTGTACCTGTCTTTTGCTACCTCGTGCAAATAATCTTCACCATTACTAGAGGCTGCATCTAATTTATACCTGGATTTGAAACCTGATAGTGATATCAACGTGTCATCAGTCGCCTCCAGCCCTTGGAGCAAATCTACCATAGCTGCTGCTACTACTTGATTGTCGTAAGCTGCTTCGCCAATATCTTCGCAAATAGCTAATTTTAGGGCATTTTCTTGATTGTTAATTCGGGTTGGGATCACTCCGGGGGCGTCTAATAATTCAATTTCGTCAGAAATGCGAATCCATCGCAGCGATTTAGTTACTCCAGCTCTGCGGGCACTGTCTACCACTCTCTTCCCTAACAACCGATTAATTAAAGCCGATTTTCCGACATTGGGAAATCCCATTACCACTGCCCTGACTGGACGTGGCAGCATACCTCGATCGAACCTTCTTTGATTTAGCTGCACCCCAGCATTCTGCACCGCATCCGCCACATCATGTACTCCGTGACCGTGCTCGGCATTAGTAAAATATGCAGTTTCCCCCTGGGACTCAAACCATGTTTCCCACGCCTCGCGCGATCGAGGCGTAATCATGTCCATGCGGTTGACGACCAATACTCGTGCCTTGCCGCCCACCCAATTCGGCATTTGGGGGTGATAAGTGGCCAATGGAATGCGGGCATCTCGGACTTCGAGAACCACATCTACCCGTTTTAGCTGTTCTTTTAATGCCCGTTCAGCTTTGGCAATGTGACCGGGATACCATTGAATTTTCATTAGTTAGTTGACTGTTGACTGTTGACTGTTGACTGTTGACTGTTGACTGTTGACTGTTGTTATGGGTTAGTTGTTATGGGTTAGTTGTTATGGGTTAGTTGTTATGGGTTAGTGGTCAGTTGTCAGTTGTTAATAATCAGTGATTTAATGACAACCGTCAACTGCCAACTGTCAACTGTCAACTGACAACTGTCAACTGACAACTGTCAACTGACAACTGTCAACTGACAACTGTCAACTGACAACTGTCAACTGACTAAGGCACAATCAAAACTGCACAAGGAGACAGATTGATCACCCGATTGGTAACGCTGTCAGACGCCCCCTCATCGGTTAAACCCATCCCCCGACAGCCCATCACAATCAAATCGGCCCCAATTTCGTCAGCCACATCGCAAATCGTGAAAGCAGGTTTGCCTTCCCGTTCGATGATTTCAGCTTCAATTCCCTGCTGGGAAAACATCGATTGGGCCTCAGAAAGAAGTTTGGCGACTGCTTCGGGGGAAGTCATAACCTCTCGCGCGGGGGCGTCGGCCTCCTCGGCTGGGGGCTCGACTACCGAGAGAATAACTAAGCGAGAGGCGTAGGTTTTCACGATATTGACCACCTTTTCGGCAGCTTCGCGGGCTTCTCGGCTTTGATCTACAGGAAATAAGACAGTCTTGAACATACTGCGCATCTCCGGGACGCGGACTCCGATAAAATGTTTACGTTGAGCCAATCAGTGCCGTTTGTTTCATCTTCCGTTTTTTGTACGGACGCGGTTGAATGCGTCCGAGGCCCAAGTGCAAGTGACCAGTGCCGCCATTTCAACGGAATTCGACAAAAACACACATATTAGGAGGTTAATCCTGTGACAAAAAAAACTGTAGCAAATTTATCGGCATCGGACTTATCGGGCAAACGGGTATTGGTGCGGGCGGACTTTAACGTGCCGCTCGACAACGGCAATATCACCGATGATACTCGCATCCGGGCGGCTCTGCCGACAATTCAAGATTTAGCGTCCAAGGGCGCTAAGGTGATTTTGTGCAGCCACTTCGGCCGTCCCAAGGGTGTGACGGAGAAGTTGCGCTTGACGCCGGTTGCGAAACGCCTGTCGGAATTGTTGGGCAAAGAGGTCAAAAAGACTGACGACTGCATCGGTGATGAAGTCGCTGCTACAGTCGCCGCGATGGCTGATGGCGATGTGGTTTTGCTGGAAAATGTCCGCTTCTACCCAGAGGAGGAGGCAAACGACCCAGAATTTGCTAAGAAGTTAGCTTCTGTGGCCGATTTGTATGTCAATGATGCTTTTGGTACGGCTCACCGGGCTCACGCTTCTACTGAGGGCGTTACTAAGTATCTGAGTCCTTCTGTGGCTGGGTTTTTGATGGAGAAAGAACTGCAATATCTCGGCAGTGCGATCGACAATCCTCAGCGTCCTTTAGCTGCTATAATCGGCGGTTCTAAGGTCTCCAGCAAGATTGGAGTCATTGAAAAACTGCTCGAAAAGTGCGACAAACTGCTGTTGGGCGGTGGCATGGTTTTCACGTTCTACAAAGCTCGCGGCTTGAACGTGGGCAAGTCTTTGGTGGAAGATGACAAGCTGGAACTGGCTAAGTCTTTGGAAGCTAAGGCGAAGGAACGGGGAGTTGCTTTTCTGTTACCTACTGATGTGGTAGTTGCTGACAAGTTTGCTGCTGATGCTAACACTCAAACTGTTCCTGTTGAAAGCATCCCTGACGGTTGGATGGGTTTGGATATCGGCCCGGATTCAGTAAAAACTTTCCAAGATGCTTTGGCCGATTGCAAAACTGTCATCTGGAACGGGCCCATGGGCGTGTTTGAGATGGAGAAGTTTGCTGTGGGAACTGAAGGTATCGCTCATTCTTTGGCTGGACTTACTAAAACTGGTACTACCACAATTATCGGTGGTGGTGACTCGGTGGCGGCTGTGGAACAGTTGAATTTAGGCGAACAAATGAGCCACATTTCTACTGGTGGCGGTGCTAGTTTGGAGCTGCTCGAAGGTAAGGAATTGCCTGGTGTTGCTGCTTTAGATGAAGCTTAATTAAATTAAGTAGGGCGGGCTTTGCCCGCCTTGCTGGAAGCAGGTCTAAATCCTTGGCTGCAAATCATTTTTTTGAAGATTTACCGCAGAGGGCGCAGAGAAGGCATAGCAAGAGAAAAGAGAGAAGGATATCGGTTTAAAGTCTATAGTTTGCTAGTATAATTTTTTTGAAGTAGCAGTGAGGTTTGTTTGTGAAACTTAAACTCTTGGCAACTGTAACGGCAAGTTTAGCTTTGTTTGGGCTGGCAGCTCCCGTTAAAGCTCAAAATCCAGATCATGTTAGGCAATTGCTGGAAACTAAAGAGTGCGAAGGCTGTGACTTGAGAAATGCTGATTTGTTCAAGGCTAGCTTGTACAGAGCTAATTTAAGAGGAGCCGATTTAAGCGGAGCAAATCTCTATGAAGCTAATTTGCTAGAAGCGGATTTAAGTGATGCTAATTTGGCAAATGCTAACTTAGTTAATGCCGAGATGTACGGGGCTGAATTGAATGGTGCTAATCTGCGGAATGCGGATTTGTCTAATGCTTTTTTGGGGCGAGCTAATCTGACGAGTGCTGATTTGCGCGGTGCTAAACTTTTTAATGCGAATCTGGCCGAAGCTTATCTGCTGGAAGCTAATTTGTCGAATGCCGATTTGAGGCGTTCGCTGGTGTTTAGAGTGAATTTGAATCGTGCGAATTTAAGCGGAGCAGATTTGTCTTTCGCGGATGTGCGCGAGAGTAATTTGCAGGCTGCTATTTTGTCAAATACCAGGCTTCCTTGGGCTTTATTGACCGGGACAAATATTGATGCTGCTAATAACGTGCGGCAGGCTGATTTGGAACGGGCAAACTTACGGGGTACGAATTTGGGGCCAGGGGTTTGCGTGATCACTAATTTTCCTTATTGTGTTTTGAATGTGGAATAATCTGCTTGCTGAGTGCGTCAGCCTCCATTTTTTTTGCAGCTACGGGAGTTTTTGATCCCGCCCAAAAACGGATAGAATCCCGCGACTTACAGCGGTTTCCGCTGTAAGTAGTGGAAAGCTCAAATTTTTAGACTAAAGTTTTAACTCCCAGATGAATCTGTAGAGTAAATCTAAAATCTAAAATCTAAAATCTAAAATCCACTGACCCGACCCAAAAACGGATATAATCCCACGACTTAAGTAGTGGAAAGCTCAAATTTTTAGACTAAAGTTTTAGCTCCCAGATGAATCTGTGGAGTAAATCTAAAATCTAAAATCTAAAATCCACTGGCTGGCGCACCCTAGGTTGAACTCCGAGCTAAGTTTGAGGTGGTTTGTATCCTCTTTCGAGGGCAAATCTCACAAGCTGGGCACGATTTTCTAACTGTAATTTGCTGAAAATGCTGCCTAAATGAGCTTGCACAGTCCGGGGGCTAATAAACAGCCGATCGCTAATTTGTTTGTTAGTATAACCCTGGATAACCTCCCAAAAAACTCTTTCCTCGGCTGGTGTTAAAGGCAAAGGTGCAGGTGCTGGCAATACTGCCACAAATTGTGGTTCCACCGCCCTACCGCTAGAAGTTTGCAGCAGTCGGACAATCTCGGCGTGAATGCGGTGAGAGCGCTCTAACTGCGCCTTTACCTTGGCTAAGATTTCTTCAGACTGAAAAGGTTTTACCAGATAATCGTCACCGCCGATCGAATGACCTTCAACTTTTGACTCCAACTCGCCTTGACCCGACAAAAATATAAAGGGGACTAACTGTCCCAAACGGGTAGTTCGCAAACGGCGACAAAACTCAAACCCGTCCATTTCCGGCATCATGACATCTGAAATTACCAAATCTGGGGGGGCATTTTCAAAAATCGAGAGCGCCTCAACCCCTGAATTAGCGCATTCCACCCGATATCCTTGACTTTCCAGGTACATTGCTAAGACTGTTTGACAGTCTGCTTCGTCGTCCACCACTAATATTCTTTCCATGACAGGCTTGCACCAATTCCAGTTGGACAGTTCTTGAAACTGCCAGTCCCAAAGTAGGAACTTAATTGAGTTTACCTCCTGCAACTTGATAAAAGCTCGCAATTTCAAGACGCCACACTTTCTCAAATAGTCCAATTAGGGGCGCCTAGCGCATAAAAGGGGAAGCAGTAGAGCAATATGGGGAACAATCTCCTTCTTTGATTCGCCTATCATCAAAAGCTACAACTTTTTATGAGGAAGCGTCAACTTTTCTGCAGAAAATAGAAGGTAAAAGAAAGAATTTTATCCTATAAAACAGAAATTTTGGTAACACTTACACTATTCCTAGACCCGACATTGAAAGGTTTTTAGATTTTTCGGGTTCGGACACAGGTACAAAAGGAACAACGCGAGCAGGTGCTACTGCTGGGGGCGGCGCGAACAAACTCGGGTCGGCAACCAACATACTTTCAATTATCGCTGCTGGTTCGGGGCGACTGAACAGATACCCCTGCATGATATCGCACTGATTTTGTTTCAAAAAATCTAGTTCTGCTTCTGTTTCCACTCCCTCAGCAATTACAGTCATATTCAAACTGTGACCCAGTAAAATTACTGCTGTAGTAATAGCAGCATTTTGAGTATCTTCGTTGGCATTACGGACGAAAATTCTATCGATCTTTAAACTGTCAAAAGCAAATTGCTTAAGATATCCTAAAGTAGCGTAACCGGTGCCGAAGTCATCAATAGCAATCCGAATTCCTAGAGCTTTTAGTTGGTTTAAAGTAGCGCCTGCTACTGTCGCATTTTCTACCAAAGCGCTTTCGGTCATTTCTAATTCTAAATTAGCAGGCTCTAAACCTGTAGTTTCCAATATTTGGACGATTCGCGCCTTGAGTTCCGGGTCAGACAACTGCCGGGCCGACAAGTTTACTGATATTGTAAAGGGCGAAAACCCCGCCGCCAGCCAACTAGCGGCTTGAGCGCAAGCTGAAAGCAGTACCCACTCGCCAATCTGAATAATTAAACCTGTTTCTTCTGCTAAGGGAATAAATTCGCAGGGAGAAATTATACCTCGATCGGGATTTTGCCAGCGCACTAAAGCTTCGGCGCCGATAACTTGCCCGGTAGCAATATTCACTTGTGGCTGATAGTATACCTGAAACTCACCTTGTTCCAAAGCGTGGCGCAGCAAAGCTTCGAGAGCAAACTTTTCAGGAGAGAGAGTCGTAACCTTGGTGGAGTCGTTAACTAAATCTTTAAGTCTGGCTTCTGCTTGGTGAAGCGCGACTGTCAGCGGTTGAGTAATAGTTTGCCGTTTCAAGACGCGAGAAGCAATGGCTCCCAGCAATTCAGCCTTGGTAAACGGCTTTGTCAAGTAATCGTCTGCCCCCAATTCCATCCCCCGACGAAAATCGGTTTTGTCACTTTGAGCCGTGAGGAAAATAAATGGAATTGTTCCAGCTAGCGAGTTTTGCCGCAGAGTCCGCAACACGTCATAACCGTCGAGTTCCGGCATCTGCACATCGCACAAAATTAAATCCGGTATCTCCGAAAGTGCCATCTGCACCCCAGCTCGACCGTTTTCAGCCGCAATGACCCGGTAGCTGTGAGATTCCAGGAGTTGCAGAAGAGTTTCCCGGATTAATTCGTCGTCTTCAATCACCAAAATTTTGAGCATGATACTTAGATAACAGATGGCACTATATATCTGAACCTGACTAACTCTAGCATACTCAAACTAGGGAATTAGTAATTGGGCCAATTAGCCAATAAATGATTAGCCAAATGGCTGAATATTTTCCCTCGGTTCTTAAGTCACAATCAAAGAACTGCCTAAATTGGGAAGATTTCGCTCTCTTTCAAGAGCAGAAAACTGCTGCGCCCGACTCGTTTGATAAACTTTTATTACAAAAATCCCGGCGTTTTTCATAAAAAAAATCAGCCAACTGTTTCAGTGCGCGGATGGCGGGAATTACTCAGGCTATCACTTATAGGATGTCCGGTTAATTGTTCATAATTAGTCCGTGTTTGTACTGACAACTAGAGTTTTCTCTCAAGGGATGAATCAGGACGCTGCGTCCTGATTCATCGAAAAAAGGATACTTGCTTTCAGACAACAGCCGTGGAGAAATAAAAATTTTAGATTAAGGTTCAACCTGCCAGATTTATCTGTGAAGTAAATCTCAAATCTCAAATCTCAAATCGACTAACGGAGAACTTAATTATGGTTCTATAACCGGAAATCCTATTATGCACTGCCTTAATTCACAGGCTTAGTGGAATTCGCGCAAAACTTTTTATCTACAATTGCAGAAGTAATACTGACAGCGTGCATTGATGATGACGGAATTATCAGGTTCTGCGGAACTACCAGGGTCTTTTTACAAACCAGCTCGCTACTGCCTACAGAGGCAAAGTTCCAAGCATAAAATTCGGGAGTGCTGACTGTCGCATTGGCAGGATGTAAACCTAGTCCAGTCACCAATACTAATCCAAAAGTCACTAAAGCTACGATCGCGAATCTCAGCATATTCTTTGTTTGAACAGGAAAATTTACCTGATCGGTATTACCTTATTATTACGCGGGTGGATAGAGAGCGTCAATCGATTTTAGATTTTAGATTTTAGATTTTAGATTTTAGAGGCGACCCCACGGATAAATTCGGGGGGCAAGTTTCATCGGATACAGGTTTTTTATTTCTGGATCGATGAATCCGGGGGCTTGTATCCTGGATGCTTGATTGTCAATAGCAGTTATTCGGCCGTCAGGTTCAACTCGTAAGCGATCGGCTCGGATGCCTGAGAAACTACCACGAATTCATAAAAACCAGCATCATCCAGCAATCCTGACCAACTAAGTCCCTCTGCATCTTCCAGCAAAGCTCGCGCGCCCTTTGTCCCCCCCGGAGTATAAATTGACAGTAGAGTAGATTTGCGCGGTGCTTGCAAATTCACGCGCAAAGTTTGATTTTGAGCCAACCTGGCAATGTAAGCTTTCCCTTCTCCGGGTTTGAGATTGCCTGTGAGGCTTTTGCTCTTCGATAGGCGGTCAAATTCAACGCTTTCGACAGTTGCTCCAGCTTGTAAGGCTTCGAGTTCGTCGGCGGTAATTGCTTGCCAAATTTGTCCGATCGGCAAACCGATGATATTGCGATCGCGCGGCTGTTGTGGAAACCAATAAAAGAACCTAGCATCAGCCAAATCGTACAAAGCCCGACTGCTCAAATTTAGCTTGTTAACCTCAGTTTTCCAGCGATCGATATCAGTGGTGTCGTAAGTGCCCAACCGCGCTCTAGCGCCGCTGCTGATATTTTCCAGCTTGTCGAGCAACTCGTCGCCGATTTTCTGCCACCTTTCGCGCCACTGGCGATCTTCCTCGCCTTCTTTTAACAATCGTCCCCCCAATTCCGGGTATTTGGCATAGAAAGTCTCGTCCACAAGGTTGACGTAACCGTTATAGAATCGATCGTTAATTTTGAGCTTTACAAACCGATCTTGCAAAGCATCTTCTTGCTGCTGCTTCGGGCTTGAAGGCTGGGGAACTTTCTGCACTTTTGATTGCAGATTTAACAAAGAATTGCCCGCCAACCAGCCAACTCCCCCCATACTTAAGAGCACCGTCACCACGAACAAAACCATTTTCCAAGCAGGCATCTTTTGCTGATTGCCAATACCAGCAACTCGCACCGGAGTTCCCGGCAGTTTTGGCGGGGGGGCGGGCACGGGTATAGGCGAGAGATCCGGCGGCTGGGTGAGCCCAAAGTCTGGGGCCGGCGGCAAAGGTGGCTGTAAAGGCGGATTCCCCGAGAGAGCGAGCATTACCTCGCGAGCCGAGGAGTAACGCTGGCTCGGCTGTTGAGCAAGCATTTTATCCAGCACCAGGGACAAATTCGGAGATAGAGAACATTCCGCCCGCCAGTTCCAATTCAGCGTCTGGGTGTCAAGCAACTGATGCGGTTCCTTCCCCGTCAGCAACACTAAAACCGTGGCCGCCAGGGCGTACAAATCGCTGTGGGGAGAGACGATGCCCATCTGCATCTGTTCGACGGGAGCATAGCCGAGCTTGCCGATGCGAGTCGCGGGGGCGAGAGTGCCGTTAGCCTCAGCGAAAAGAGACTCTACGGTGGCGGCGACTTGTTTTACTCCGCCAAAGTCGATCAGCACGGGCATCCCGTCAGAACTCCGCAGAATCAGGTTGTCCGGGGAGATGTCGCGGTGAATCACTCCCAAAGAGTGAATGTATTCGAGCACGGGCAAAATCTGGATCAGCAATTGATTGATTTCTGCTTCTATGAACCGCAAACCCTGACGCTTGCGGGCGTCGAGCAGAAAGCGGTAACTTTGACCGGGCACGTAGTCTTGGACGAGAAATAGGTAGCCTCGATCGCTGATACTGACGCGGAAGAGTTCGCGGAAGCGCGGGATTTGATTGTGTTGCAGCTTGTAGAGCACTCCCGCTTCCCGCTCGAACAGTTCCTCGGATTTTTGTAAAGCGTAACTTCCGTATACTTGGGGCGCAAATTCTTTTAAAACGCAGGGTTCGTTAAATCGGTGGGCGTCTTCTGCTAGGTAGGTGCGTCCGAAGCCTCCGTGTCCCAATTCGCGGACGATGCGGTAGTGATTGTTGAGAGTTATGCCGGGGTAGATGGGATTGTTCATTGGAACTTGCTGCGTCGGATTTTCACGCTTAACTGAGACTGGGAGTTTTGGGCGATCGCTGAATTAATCTTGCCATAGTGTGTCAGTGTTTATTAGTCGATCGGCAGCTTGGCTATCCCCTGTGGTTATTGTGAAAACAGCGGTTTCGTGCTATGGAAGTTTATCTACTGCGCCATTTTTTCGATCGACCTCAAAATGTGTTCAAATTTTTAGTGTCCAGTCCAATGTGCGATCGGGTGTTAGCGCTACTAATTGAATCTTGAGCGATCGAGGTGCAAAATAGCTGGTAAAAGTATAGTCATTTATAGACATGGGAGGCTTCAAGCCCCGCCCCTTTCACTTTTACTTTGAGCGGATTGACCCGCCTCGGCTGAACTACGCAGCTCCCTATCCCATTGCTAAACGCATTTGAGATTGCTTTTCTGAGGATATTGTACGAACCGTTAACATCAGAATTGATTAATTGACCAATTGATGTTTTGTACAAACCTCGTTTAATTCGCTTGCCCGTGAAAACGGGGTCTTTATCAGTTTTTCCGTAAACTGGGATTGGGTCTAAACCCAGGAAGTTCGCTCGCGAGGTGTAGGACTCTTCTTGTACAATTACTTCGATTCCAACCAGTCGAGCTTTGTAATCCAACATCTCGATTAATCGAGCGTGAGGAATGCTGACAAAGTTTTGGTTAGTTTGCTTCCCTAGATCGATCTCGGTTTTCCATTGTGCATTCTTACCAATTACTAGCGTCCCAATTTGTTTCGCTACCAAATGGTCAACAATTAGGCGACTTGTGTGATGCAAGTAATTATCAACTTTTTGGTGGCGACAGCGAGTTAAACGCTGAATGCGACATGAGGTTCTGCGATTTCCTTTCAACTGACATTGCAACTTGGCTTTGCGCTTGTTGTAGAACTGGTTGATAGATTTCAACGGTCGCCCATTAACCAACAGTGGGGTAAACCCCGGTTGACTTGAAGTTAGCGCCGCTAAATTATCCAGTCCTAAATCAATGCTAGCTACAAAGTTGTCACCACTAAAGGTGGACTCCGGTTCATCATAAATCACCTCCATTACATAGCAATCGCATTTGGGAACTAATCTGACTTGGCAAATTCGAGCGGGATTAATTTTAGTTTTGATCGAAAGGTCAGTCCCCGAAAGTTTAATGATTCCCTTTTTCAACTGTTTGCTGCTAATTGCTTGAATTGTGTAAACGAGAATGTTTCGCCCTTTAGTTTTATCTTTGTATTTCGGCAGTTTTGGGCGACCAGTGAATTTAGAGGAATCCGTTTTGTAAGCTTTAACCGCTTCAAAGAATGATTTCCAATTCTTGTCCAACACCATTAAGATTTGTTGGCTAACCTTGGCAGGTAAAGCCTTGTACGCTTCGTGAGACTTCATTAAGCGGTTCATTTCGTTGTAGCCGACATAGCCCCATCCATAAATAAAACTCTGACGAATGACGTAGTTGGCGGCATTGTAGAGATTCTTGGATTTAAAAGCTAGTCGATCAATTTCAGCGAAACGGTGTTCCGTAGATTTAATGATATGTCGTTCTGTTAACTGCATTTAAGGCTTTTATTTTTGAGATTGCGCGTATTTCACTCGACCGCTATGATAATATCATACTACTATTGCTTATAAGTGCTTACAAACTCAACGAAGTTTTACAATACGCATTTTAAGGAGCAAATCATGCAGCCAGAACAGCGTCAGCGAGCAATTGGGGCGTTTGAAGAGTTTTTGATGGCGCCGCTTGAGGAACGATTGCAACACCAGCAGAATCGAGTTGCCGAATCCAGGGCGATTCCCTACGGGATAGCTGCGCTTCACGCGCTTTTTCAAAAAGTCGCGGCCACAGTACCAGCTTACCAGACTTTCCTAACTGAACATAACATCAATCCCGCCTCAATTCAAACCTTTGAAGACTTCCAAAAATTGCCGCTAATTACCAAAGAGAATTATTTACGCTGTCACCCGCTACCTCAGTTGTGCTACCAGGGCAAATTAGAAACTTGCGATTTCATTGCTGTTTCATCTGGTTCGACAGGAAACCCGACATTTTGGCCGCGTTTTATCAGCGACGAGTTGCAAATTGCCGCTCGTTTTGAACAAATATTTCACGACAGTTTTTACGCCGACACTCGCTCAACTTTAGCTGTCATTTGCTTTCCGTTGGGAACTTGGGTAGGCGGAATGTACACGGCAAATTGCTGCCGTTATCTAGCGAGTAAGGGCTATCCAGTTACAGTTGTGACGCCTGGGAATAATAAGACTGAAATATTCCGAGTTGTGCAGGAACTTGGGGAGCATTTTGAGCAAGTAATTTTGTTGGGATATCCGCCATTTATCAAGGATGTGATTGATAGCGGAATTGCTGGGGGTGTGGAGTGGCAAAAATACCGAATTAAGATGGTGTTTGCGGGGGAAGTGTTTAGCGAAGAATGGCGGAGTTTGGTGAGCGATCGCACTCATTCTGACAATCTATATTACAACTCTGCGAGCCTTTACGGTACTGCCGATGCGGGCGTTTTGGGCAACGAGACACCGCTGAGTATTTGCATCCGTCGCTTTTTAGCAAACAATCCCGAAGCAGCACGCAATTTATTCGGGGAATCGCGGTTGCCAACGCTGGTACAGTACGATCCGAAAAGCCGCTTTTTTGAAGTTAATAATGACGGCACGCTATTATTTTCTGGTGACAATGGCATCCCGCTAATACGCTATCACATCTCGGATAACGGCGGTTTAATTTCTTACGAAGCAATGCTCAATTTTTTGGCTGAATGGGGATTTAACCCTGTGGCACATTTGCAGCAAGCAGCAGGTATGAAAGTTCCTGATTTCCCCAGAGGAATTCGCTGCTTGCCATTTGTCTATGTATTTGGGCGATCCTCTTCGAGGGCTTCGCTAACGCACTTTACCGTTTCCTACTTCGGTGCTAACATTTACCCGGAAAATGTCACCGTAGGTTTAGAAGTTCCCACCATTCGGGAATGGGTGACGGGAAAATTTGTGCTGCAAGTCAAGGAAAATGCGGATCAAAATCGGTTTTTATCGGTGGTTGTGGAATTAGCAGCGGGGGTGGAGGGCGATGAGGAGATGAAGCAGGCGATCGCATCTTCAATTCTCGCACAATTGCGGCGGCTAAACAGCGAATTTGCTAATTATGTGCCGCCCGAATATCAGTTACCTGTGGTGACATTAACGGAGATGGGCGATGCGGAGTATTTTCCGATTGGGGTGAAGCACCGATACACGCGGCAGTAAACCGTGTTTTTGTGAGTAGGGGATGCGCTAAATTGTATCGGGATCAATGTTTAATTCTCGCAGTTTTGCTGCCAGGCGATCGGCTCGTTGAGCCTCCCTTTCTGCAACCTCTTCAGGAGTAGGGACAAGCTCTCCTTCTGCTGTAAAGAAACGCAATTTTCCGCCACAAATTCCCAGGGTAAACGCATCTTAACTGGAACCCAAAATATGCTACAGTTAAATCCGACTAAGTTTCAATGTAGTTTGTTGTAGTTTATGAGTGCTACCAATGGCAAGAGGTTTTAGTAAAGCTGTAACTTCCCAACAAAAACAAACAGATTCATTGCCGTCAATGAATATTTTAAATGCCAGTTTTTTAGAGCATTTTGCCAATTTGAAAGACCCCAGAATAGAAAGAAGTAAAGA
>NZ_JAUBVE010000213.1:0-1185 GCF_036705715.1 Microcoleus sp. AT3-D2
TTTCCACGACCCAATAATCGTTCACTCATAGCTTTGAGTAACGGGTTATGACGCATCGCCACTACCGCTGGCATATACAGCGCTTTTCGCAGTCGGACATTACCCGTACAAGACAAACGAGTTTTGCCCTTAACCGAAGTCCCAGAAGTACGTTCGCTCGGTGTTAAACCAGCATAGGCTGCTAATTGACGAGCATTATCGTAATCAGAAACATCGCCAATTTCAGCTAATAATATAGAAGCTGTTAAATCGCCAATGCCAGGAATTGAAGTCAACAGCTCGCGCTGTTGTTTTAAGTGTGGGTGTTGGTCAAAATGGTCACTAATCAGTTTTTTGATTAGTTGTTGTTGCTGTTTTAGATAGTCCAAATGTTCCTGGGTAAGGGAAGCAACTGTTGGCGTAGCTGTCTCCAAACGGTTTTGTTCGCTCGTCATCATTTCTGTGACTGATTCGAGCCGCCGTAACAAGGCTTGTAATTCCTTGACTTCGGGGGCTGTAGGAGTCCATAATGATGGTTTCATTGCCGCACAAAAACGGGCAATCAGTGCCGCATCTACGGAGTCTGTTTTCGTTCTCAGAAGTTCGCTTTTAGCAAACCCTTTAATACGAGCCGGATTGACGATACTTACCTGAAAGCCTTCCCCATAAAGGAATTCTGCCAAGGCTTCGCCGTAGATGCTAGTAGCTTCCATACAAGCATGGAGTTCGACGACACTTTGTTGTTTGAGCCAGTTATGCAAACTCTCAAACCCTTGAGTATTGTTCGTAAACTTTCTGGGTTTAGTTGCACGACCTTCTCTCAGTAATGAGACATGAAAGTCTTTTTTACTGATGTCTATGCCTAAGACTGTTGTCATTATTTGCTCTCCATGTACTCCGATCTATTAAAGAACTTGACAGGCAATTAATACTAACCTTGTGAATGCAGGCTTTCTCGATCGTTCGATCGAGAGCCTAAGATACCGCCTGTGCTTGGTGCGCCTGTCATCAGTAATGGGAGCTTATCTACACAACAGACTTGTTTAGTCTAAGGGGCGGGCCAACTTCACCGATTTCTGATGTCCTCTTGCTCACACTTTCGCCTGTTACAGAACCGTTTCTACAAAACTTTCCTTGTTTCTTTAGATTCACTTCGTCGATCGGTACGATCGACTGATCATCGGTACGATCGACTGATCATCGGTA
>NZ_JAUBVE010000214.1:0-1177 GCF_036705715.1 Microcoleus sp. AT3-D2
GGGAGCATCCCGGTTTTGTAAATATCCGAATAAGTGTAAAATAGTTAAAATCAATAAAAGCGTCAAAAAAAGTCGAGAAAAAGAGCCATGACCCCTGAAGAACTAGAGCGGTTGGAATCCTGTGCGGCAGAAATTGCTAAAATTTGGTATAACAATACACCCCCAAGTGAACTGACCAGTCTGGAAAATATTGAAAAACATCTCAGGCAACAATGGCTTGAAACAGTGGGCCCACAAATTGGTTTTTTTTTATCAAAGAAGCAACAGGAACAGAACAAGGACGACCGCGCACAGTAAAAAGCTGTATTGGTGAACTAAGAATTACTGAAAAACAGGCCGAAAAATTAGAGTTCAAGAAATCTACTCGATTATCTCCATTATTTGAAAAATGCTGTCTCCGTCAAATAGCTAATCTTTCCTACTTCAAGGCAGCCCAAGAAATGGAAGTTCAGACAGGAGTAAAGATAGGACACACTTGTTTACACCGATTGGTAGAAAAACAAGAATGGTCAGAACCTCATGCCAAAATAGAGGTGAAAGAAACAAGCATAGATGGAGGGAAAGTCCGTCTCAGAGGGAAGTTGGGCGAAGGCTCTCATTGGCAAGATTATAAGGCAGTGCGATTACATGAAAGTTATTATGGGGCTTTTTATCAAGAGAATGAAGAGTTAATTAATTATATAAACCATCAGCCATTAGCCGATATATTAACTTGTTTGGGTGATGGACATGATGGGATATGGAATATTATGAGCCAGTTAAATCCTGGTAAAACCCGACGTGAAATTTTAGACTGGTATCATTTAATGGAAAATTTATATAAAGTGGGAGGGTCATTAAAATCTTTAGCCAAAGCCAAGGAATTTTTGTGGGCCGGAAGGGTCGAACCTACCCTAAAATTATTTAAAAATTGTCGCAGAAGAACCGCTAAAAACTTTTGCAAGTATCTAGAAAAGCATCGCTCTCGAATTGTTAACTATGAGCAATTATCATCAGATAATATCTGTTCCATTGGCTCGGGCGCGGTGGAATCTACTGTCAAACAAATAGATAGAAGGTTGAAAATCTCCGGAGCTCAATGGTTGAAAAAAAATGTCAATCAAATGCTAAAACTTCGTTGTGCTTACCTCAACGACCTCTTGGCTATTTGAGGCTTTTGCAAAACCGGGATGCTCCC
>NZ_JAUBVE010000215.1:0-1134 GCF_036705715.1 Microcoleus sp. AT3-D2
TAGAATTTTTAGCAGATTTAGATATTTCCATTTCAGCAGGTTATTTATCCAACCTGTTAATCAAAAACCACTCAGGTTTTGAAACCGAGAAAAAAGAAGTTTATGATTCAGGACTAGCTAGTAGTCCTTGGCAACACTTCGACCAAACAGGTGCGCGTGTGGGTGGAGTAAACTATACCACCAATGTCATCTGCAACCCTTTATATACAGTCTACTTTACGACAGCGAATAAAGACCGACTGACCGTACTGAAAGGATTACAGCCAGGACGAGAACTAGAATTTATGCTGAATCCACTGACATTCTCACTAATTCAGGACTTCAAAATCCCGATTAAATGGCAGAATGCTCTCAAGCTATTACCTCAAGAAACTGTATTGAGTGAGGCACAGTTTAATCACCTACTCAATAATTATGTACCAAAACTGGGTGATCAACAACTGACCCGGATTAAGGAAGCAGCAGCTATTGCTTTCTATCATCAGCAAACAGATTGCCCAGTCGTACAAACTCTCTGTTGTGATGATGCCCCCCAATTCAAGTTAATCACTGCTAATCGAGCTTTATGTTGGGTACAGGAGGGAAGGCATTACAAGAAGTTAAGCCCAGTATTCGCTTGCCATCAAGTAATTTTAGAGAAATTTATCGAAGATTTTTGGGATTATTATCGGGAATTATTAGCTGACAAAGATGCTCCTAGTGCAGAAGCGGCACGCCAATTAAAGTCTAAATTTTGGCTACTTTTTACAACTAAAAGCGGTTATGAATTGTTGGATGAACGCAAACAATTAACTGCTACAAAAGTATCGGAGTTGCTCAGGGTTTTAGAGCATCCTGAATTACCTTTACACAATAATCCGGCTGAGTTAGCTGCCAGAACTATGGTGCAGCGACGTAATATTAGCTATGCAACTCAAACGATTGAGGGTACTCAGGCTTGGGATACTTTTATGTCTCTTGTTGCCACTACTCGTCAGTTGGGAATCAGTTTTTTTGATTATGTCCGTGACCGAATTTCTCAACTTGGAATCATTCCCTCTCTCTCCACTATTATTCGCTCCAAGTCTTCTCTTCATCCCTTGGGCTTGTCTTGGCAACTAGAATAACTGCTACCCCTACTTATTGAGCCGATAC
>NZ_JAUBVE010000216.1:0-1119 GCF_036705715.1 Microcoleus sp. AT3-D2
ACTGTAATTAACTCATAATTTTGCCGGAAATATCATTCTACTATGTATTTGTGTAATTAATTGTGTCTGACTACTTAACACAACGTCTTCCCATGTAATCGAGCCAGATAATGGCGTAAGCGAGTGTTTTCCCCTTCCACTCGGGTCATGTAAGTTTTACTCACAATCTAGTCGCCTTCAGGGATAAAACCCGGATAAACAGACCACCCATCGGTGACGTAGAAGTAGCACTGCCAGGTGGCCACAACTGTCCACAAAGGCTTGAAGGTCTCAGCACGCACGATCGCCTAAAACCCAGCCTAAGATCCCTGGCTTAAAGTTGTCAACCGCCGTCCACAGCCAGATTTTGTTTTTTTTTGACCCCACAAAAGTTTCCAGTTCATCGAGTTCACCGACTTCAGGAATTGTTTCAGGAGCATAGGGATCAGGAAGTAATTCACCCACTTGCTTGACCCAAGTAATCACGGTCGTATGATGAACCCCTTTGACCCGTTCAATCCCTCGAAACCCTAAGCCATTGACGTACATTCTGAGGCACTCACGCTTAAACTCATCCGAGTATCCTGCAGGCGGAGAATAGGTATCAAAGAACTGCCGTCTGCACTCCTTGCAGATGTGATGAGTGTTTACCTTTCTGTTTCCCATTTTTACTGATATTAGTCGAGCCACATTCTGGACACTGCATCGTTTCTCCCCTGATTTCATAGCTCCATTATGCAACGCCACTACCGCATTAAAATTATTAAAGCCTTTCACAACAGCAGGCAAATTCACCGCATACTGTTTGATTTTTACCGACAAGTGGAGGATAATGTTAATTGGTTGCAGCAGCGAATAGATGAACTAGACAGCACCTTGACTACCGACAATTTACAGGAATTTAAGGACGAGTTGAAAAAGCTACTGAAAACAGCATTGACTTACACTCAATGGCTGACAAAATTAGAAGATTACAGCAATACAATTGCGATAAATCTTAACAATTACGTTGAGAAATTATATCAAATCTATGCTAAAGTTGAAATCGATGAGGAAGAACTATCTATAGCATTTATCAGAAAGATGAGGTATGATATAACTGACTTGAACGGAGTGAAAAATATAGAACCCCAAAATGTT
>NZ_JAUBVE010000217.1:0-1080 GCF_036705715.1 Microcoleus sp. AT3-D2
TTGACTATTGTAACTCTTGAGCTACTCTATTTTGCAACGGCTATAAAATAACTCATTGACCCTAAAACAGATTTTTCTGCACAGTTATAGTAGGGAGCTTAAAAAAATTTACCAAAATATCATACTTCTGCATATTTGCAAAACTGGGATACTCCCCTTTCCTCTTCGCTCTTCTTATTCCTTATTCCTTCTTCCTGCGGCAATAAGTCTCCAAATGACAATTTCCAATTCTCAGAATTGCCTTTAGGTGCGTTGTGAGTTACTCTATCTTTTGGATCAGTTAACACAATTATAGGAGTTAATCTTGGAACGGACTTTTTTAGCGATTAAGCCTGACGGCGTACAGCGCGGACTCGTCGGCGAAATTATCGGTCGTTTTGAAGCCAAGGGCTTTAAGCTAGTTGGTATGAAGCTAATGACGGCGAGTCGCGAACTAGCGGAACAACATTATGATGTTCACAAAGAAAAACCATTTTTTGCTGGATTGGTAAACTTTATCACTTCAGGCCCTGTAGTGGCGATGGTTTGGGAAGGCGACGGCGTTGTGGCATCGGCGAGAAAAATCATTGGCGCCACAAATCCTCTGAATGCAGAACCTGCGACAATTCGGGGAGATTTTGCCGTCAATGTCGGCCGTAATCTCATTCACGGTTCTGATGCTGTCGAGACTGCCCGTGCGGAAATTAGCCTTTGGTTCAAGGAAGAAGAATTGAGTGCTTGGACACCTTGTTTAACTCCTTGGATTGTGGAATAGTTTTGATATTCTCCCGATGGTTAATCGGGAGATATAACCTTTCTCAGACAGATGAAATATCATGTTTCTGACTAACTCATGACCGTAAAATATAGAATAGTTTGACATTTTTCCTTGTCACCAGGAAGATCCTGGCAACGAGGGTAGTCATAAATATGTAGTGATCGGGGATATTGCCCGGCTCTACATTCATTATACTGATGAATGAAATACCAAATGGCTCCCAGATGATTTTCTAATTTTTTTGACAAAGAAAGAGTTCGCCTTACAAGTCTTGAAACTCGTTGGCGTAAAGTATTATTAAACCTTTCAATATGACTGGTTTT
>NZ_JAUBVE010000218.1:0-1068 GCF_036705715.1 Microcoleus sp. AT3-D2
CCCAAAAATAGCTCAAAACCTCTGCCTAGCATTTATGAGTATTTGTACTCATCGCAAAAGTGACACGCTCCCGATCGCATTACTCCGCTGACAACCCCAGCAGATATCCAAATGGTCGCCCAACAGTTTGGTATTGATGATGCGTTTCCATGCGTCGCGGAGCCTTTCATTCAGTGGGTAATCGAAGATACCTTTTGTGCAGGCAGACCCGATTGGGAATCCGTTGGCGTACAGATGACTAAGGATGTTCATCCCTATGAAATGATGAAAATTCGGCTGCTCAATGCCAGTCATATGTTGATTGGCTATCTCGGCTCTCTGGCAGGTTATACCTACGTTTATGAAGTCATGGCTGATCCCTTGTTTCAGCAAGCCGTTGCTAACCTGATGGATGAGGTGACACCAACATTCCAACCCGTTTCTGGGATTGATTTAGACGATTATAAAAAAACTTTAATTGAACGGTTTTCCAATCCCAAAATTCGCGATCAGCTTCCGCGCCTGTGCCTAAATGGATCAGCCAAAATTCCTAAGTTTGTTTTGGGCTCGATCCGCGATAAATTACAACTTGAAGGTGCGATCGATTATCTAAGTTTGACGATCGCTGCTTGGTGTCAATACCTCAATGGTTATGACGACCAGAACCGTCCTATCCCCATTGATGACCCCTTAGCTGATAGCCTCACTCAACAAGCCCGTTCAGGTAAAACAGATCCCAGACCTTTCCTCAGCCTGTTTGAGATTTTTGGCGATTTAGTACAGTCGCCACGTTTCGTCGAGACTGTTGCTGACAAGTTGAGCAGTTTGCATGAGTTCGGTGCTCTAGGAACCCTTGTCCGCTCCTCGCAGGCACAGTAATGGCATTATCAACTTAAGCTGCGATTTTTAGCTTTATAGCTATTGCCAGTTTCATTAGGACATAGACTATACAGTAGTAGTCTACCCGCAACCTGTCATGGCAAAACTTTACAGTTATCACTTGGGCCAGAAAGCAGGGTAAACGCATCTAAATTAATTTGACAAACACCTAAATTTGTGCATTACTAAATAACTAAAAAAACTTTTAAA
>NZ_JAUBVE010000219.1:0-1061 GCF_036705715.1 Microcoleus sp. AT3-D2
ACTTTTGTTACATCTGTGGAAAAAATCCTGAAAGAATTTGGAGAAAACTATGTAATTAATTTTGTCTAGCTACTTAAATATTCTCACCTCGCTCCGACGGTTGGTTTTAGAAGTTTTTGGAGAGTAATCAGGTATTTTAGTATGTAATGCAGGTAACATTTTTAAGTGCGAACACTCAGGTTTTGAGTCTGGTGGTACGCCGAATTCGAGCGAGAAAAGGAGATGACTACGGGCAGTAAGAAGATGTTGACATACACGAGCTATTTGTGGTATGTTAGGTTGACTCATTTATTATACATCGGCAACACAATATCTGCGACACAATTATTGGTGGCTCTGCCAACTTTTTGGTGATTACAGAAGCCGTTTTGGACCAACGGTTAGACGGCTATACCCGGACTCAATTAAGACTCTGTTAGTATGTTTACTGTTTACATCTACTGATTTTGAGGTAACAAACAATGAAAGACTTAATAATGGGTTATGCAACAAACTGCAAATTCGATGATTTCTACAGGTTTGTTGTATCAACTCGTCAGCATTCTTCTCCAGATAAAGTTGATATTGTTATGTTTATTAATGCTTTAGGGGATGAGTTCGCAAAGGTAGCTCTAGAAAAAAATATCACCCTTATACCAGTTGAAAATGTGTGGAAGTGAGTTACTAGAGCTCAAAGAGCCTAAATCTCATCTATCACGCAAAGATGGTGGGACTGCAAGCTTTAATTCGACTAACTTCAGGATCTAACCGTACCTACTTAGAGGAAGATTATAGGAGTACGGTTGCCAATTGGATTCATCCACTAGCAGGTCGGTGGATTACTTACCATACATTCCTTAAGGTTAACTCCTGTTATCGAATGGTTATGACTTCAGATGTGCGTGATGTTGTTTTCCAAGCTTCTCCCTTCGATGACTTAGACTCTAGTAAGCTTCACGTTTTTGAAGAAGCAGGTATTTATTTTGGAGCGCCCACTAAAGAAAATAGACCTCTTGCAAAAAAAATCTATGCTATAATAGAAAGTTTTCAATTTAATCCCCCTAGAGCTAACTCATAATTAT